>JAYEHA010000241.1:0-2619 GCA_034659335.1 Bacillota bacterium | reverse complement strand
AATATAACTACATTTACACCTTTATCCTTAAAATATTTTAATTCATCAGCTATATCTTTTTTACTTCTGCTGAGTCTATCTAATTCTTTAATAACTAGTGTATCATTTTTTCTTATAATTTGTTTTAATCTTTGATATTCTGGTCTATTTATATCTTTACCACTAACTTTATCTTTAAAAATATCTTGTTGATCTGCTACATATTCATTTAATATTTTAATTTGTCTTTCTAAATTTTGCCCTTTGCTTGACACTCTAGCATAACCAAATATTTTTTCACTCATACTAACCCCTTTCATCTTTTTTAATAATATTGTATCATAAATGTTATATAAAATCGATTTATTTATCTTACATGTAATGTTTTATTTTTTATACTTATATTACGCATTTTAAGGGAAAATATTGCTTTTTTTAAGTGTCATATAGAGTGTACCTTTTATTACAGTAATCAGTTTAAAGATTTTCTGTACTTTTTTAAATTTTTTTATTATAATTACTTCTTATTTAGGATAAAATAATTAATAGAAGAGAGACCTCCTAGTAAGAAATTCTATAAATTACTTCTTTCGAATTTTGATTATTATAATGAATTTCTTTGAGGCTCTTTTCTATTTTTTTGAACTTTTAATTATTACTAATTTATTTAAAAATTAAATTTAATAAGTTGATAAATATTTATATTTTATGCAATAAAAAAACAACCTTTTTACAAGTTGTTTTAATTTACATTTTCATTTATTATTTTTCTTAATAATCTATTGGTTTCTTTCTGTTCTTCTTTTAATTCTTCGAAATAAAGAACTCTCTTATTAATTTTAAAATACCATTAATGAAACAATATATAATTTAGAGATGTCCATTCCCTAAAGTAACTTGACACGAATTTATGTTTTATTTTATAAACCAAATAAAAACATTGTATGATTATCGTAATATGTTCAATAAAAACAAAAACAATTAAAGGGGGAAATTTAATGTTTTTTTCTTTTAACTTTTCATATATAAAAATATTGGAAATAAAATCACTAAGATTACGATAATAATATTCATATTAATAGAACTTCAAATTCAAAATCAACTTTAAAACTTTATTTATAGTTTAATCATTAGTAGTATCATTTATGATACTACTAATGATTTTCCTCCTGCAAATCTATAATTAACATACATATAAACTCTTTTAAAGTACCATTGAACTTACCATATTCGTCAAATCTTTCAGCAAAATATTCTGTTAATATGAACCCATGCCTCATTGCAGATTCTATATACCCTTTATCATCTAAGTATCTATTATCTAATGCTCTAATTAATGATTCATCAAAAATAGAGAACCAATTATTATAGGAAGAACTTGTCGCCTGAGTATTTTGAGGTACTTCTTTCATTAAGTATGATAATTCTTCTATTTCTTCATTTAATTCATTATTAATAGGTGTTATGAACCCGTGTAAATATTCATGAACAACATTTATTAAATTTGGAGTATATGATGGTCCTGTAATTAACATAGGCTTCCCTAAAGGTTGATAAACAGTCGCAATACCACTACCTCGCCAATAAGCATCCTGTAAATTAACTTGAAAATAAAACTCAGGTATTTGAGATTCCTTAATATCTAAAAATAAATTTGTTTTAGCTATAACTGGATAAATTGACTCTGAATAAAGCTCCATTTCTTTTTCGTAGTAATGATTGTACTTTTCATACAATTCACTAATGTTTGCTTTTGTATAAAATTCTTCTAAATGTTCACTAAGATCATTAATACTTAACTTATTTAAATAACTAGGCAGTTGACTCTTTATAATAAAGTCAGGAGCTCCTTCAGTTTTCGAAAGGATATGTCGATAATAATGATTATTAACATTTCTATTTAAGTAGTATTTATTATCTTTAAGTTGTAAATCAAGTTTTTTTAAATCTTCTTTTATCATACTTCTTACTTCATGATAGCCCTGTTGATTATTTTCATCATCATATCCAGTAAAGTTCATAAACGCATAGGTTGTGAATAAGGATATATCATTTTTAAAGACAATTTTATTTTTAACTATACCAATCATGTTATTTAACTTTTCACTAACTTCACCAGATACAATAACTTTTCTTTGTTCTGGATTCCAATTAATAGTAACTCCAGAAATTTTTGTAAAAGAATTTACAAAAATTGCAGTTGAACCATTAATATTAAAACTTTCAACCTCTTGACCATTGATTTTTGTTACTATATCCGTAAAAAGAACATCATTAATCTTGTCACCTATTTGATGATTATTACTCCCACTATCATCTAATTTATTTTCAATATACTTAGGATTGTTTGCTTCATCATTAATGATAGTAATCAGTCTATTTTCACCGTCCCAATTAATTTGATAACCAAGTTTTTTAGCTTCTGATACATAAATTGCCGTTGATCCATTAATATTAAATGACTCTACTTCTTGCCCATTAATTTCTGTAACAATATCCGTAAATAATACATCATTAATCTTATCACCTATTCTAGAATTTGAATAAGTAATAGAACTTATTAATAAAACTAATACTACAATTACAATGGCTATTTTTCTTTTTTTCATAATTCCCCCTATATATTAAACTATACTTTTA
>JAYEHA010000240.1:0-2622 GCA_034659335.1 Bacillota bacterium | reverse complement strand
ATTCATAGGTATGATAACTAAAATAACGTAGCTAATTGAATAGCTTAGTCTAGTCAATATGAGCTTCCCTTGTTACAAGCCCCTTCCTCAAAAATGCGTTAGCATTTTAGGTGGGGTTATTGACTCCTTACTGTTTTACTCGTATTTATTATACTAATCCCTAGTCATCTTGTCAAGTATAAAATATCCTTTAATTTAGTCTTAAATTTACCGATAATATCTTAGAGGTGATAAAATTGAAATCAAGTAATTATAATGAAATGTATAAACTAGTAAATAAGGCAGAGACCTATAAAAAACAAGGTTTTTATTCAAAAGAACTCGAAATTTATAAGCAAATTCACAATGATTTTCTACCAAATAGCTCATCATTATTTAAAAGACCTGCTATTTTATACGAAAAAAATGGCAATTATCAAGAAGCATATGATTTATGTATAAATGCAATAGAATTAATAAATAAAGAAAAAATTTCTGGAACAGTTACTTCATTTGAAAAAATGGCAGAAATCCTTAATAAAAAACTAAATAACTCGAAAAAAATATCAACTTCACAAAAAAAATTTATTCCTAAAATTTCCATAGCTTCCATTATTGTTTTATTTTTTTTATTTTCTTTTATTTATTATTTAAATATTAAAGAAAATTCTTATGACAATATTGAAATTAATTTAAATGAAATGAAAGAATTTAACGAAACTGAAGATAATAAGACTACCGATATTGAACAAGAATATCCAATTACACATGATATGGTAATAAGCACAAAAAAAAATATCAATTCTAATCATAGCGTAATAAATTCAGTTATAATCACAGATAACTCTTCAATTGGTTTTGGAATTTTAGTTACAGAAGGAACTTCTTATTCAGAAAGCAAAAAACTGTGTGGTAGTTTCGTTAAAGAATTAGCAAAAATTGCTTGTTCAAAATACAACTTAAAACAGCCTAGTATTATTTCTTTTGGAGAAATATACGATTACTACTCAATATATATTTCTGTTGGTACTTCAAATAAAAAAGAAGATATTATTTTAAAAGCATATAAAACTAAAAATTCAAAAGAAATGATTTATAAATAATAATATTAGTGATATAATAGATGGTAACAATACATTTGAAAGGGGAATATATGAATTATATTTTATTAGCTAATGGGTTTGAAGAAATAGAAGCTATTACTGTTATTGATATATTAAGACGAGCTAAAATAGATTTAGAAATTGTATCTATTACTAATTCACTGGAAGTTATTAGTGATAGATCTTTAAAAATAATTGCTGATATTACGATTAATGATATTATTAAAAAAGATATTAATTCAATAATATTACCTGGTGGAAGTGGTTATAAGAACCTAGAAGATTCTGAAACAACTAAAAATTTATTATTATATGCATATAATAATAATAAATACTTATTTGCTATATGTGCTGCACCAAGTATTTTAGGAACTTTAGGGTTATTAAATGGCAAAATTGCAACTTGTTATCCTGGATTCGAGAAATATTTAAATGGTTCAAAAAAATGTTCAAAGGATGTTTGTATTGATAATAAGCTTATCACATCACGTGGACCAGGTACTGCTCATAAATTTGCATATGCAATTGTAACTAAATTAACCAATCAAACTTTATCAGATACAATTAAAAATGGAATGCTTTTTTAATTGTCAAAGGAGGTTTTTATGTCTTATCCATTAATTGAAATTGATTTAAAAAAAATATATCATAATGCAAAAACGATAAATTCAAAATGTAATGAAAAAAACATTTCAGTTTCAGGAGTCATTAAAGGTACAAATGGGTCATTAGAAATTGCTAAAGAATTTGAAAAAGCTGGCCACAATCACATTGCTAGTTCTAGAATAAGAGAACTAATTCAAATTTCTTTATCAGACGTTAAACTTCCAACTATGCTAATAAGACTCCCTATGATAAGCGAAATAGAAAACTTAGTTAAATATATCAACATTAGTCTAAATTCTGAATTAAAAACAATAATGAAAATTGAAGAAGAATGTTTAAGACAAAATAAAAAACATAATATAATTTTAATGTTAGATTTAGGCGATTTAAGAGAAGGTTATTTTTTTGATGAGAATATTATTGAAACAGCTTTATATATTGAAAATAATTTAAAATTTGTAACTCTATATGGTATAGCTACAAATTTAAGTTGCTATGGATCAGTTATGCCCACGGTTAATAACTTAAGTAGATTATGCGATGTTGCTACTAAAATTGAGGCCTTAATTAATAGACCATTAGAAATCATTTCGGGCGGAGCAACTTCCACACTTCCATTAGTATTTAATGACACAATTCCAAAAAAAATCAATAATTTAAGAATTGGTGAAGGAATTCTTCTTGCTATTGATTTAGAAGAATTTTGGGGAATTGATATGAGTGATATGTATAAGGATTCCTTAATAATAAAATGTGAAATTATTGAAATAAAAACAAAACCATCTCATCCTATCGGAAAACTTTTTATTGATGCATTTGGAAATAAACCTAACTATATAGATTTAGGAAACCGTAAAAGAGCACTTTTAGCACTCGGTAAAAAAGATATTGGCGATCATACAAAACTAATTCCCTTTGACAATAATATCAAAAT
>JAYEHA010000239.1:0-2623 GCA_034659335.1 Bacillota bacterium | reverse complement strand
CATAACCACTATACATTTTATCAATTTCATCATAACTTTTAACAATTATTTCATTATTATTAACATAACTTTCTTCGACTAAATCTAATAACTCATTGGTATTATTATCAAGCACTAAAAACAGTGTTATTGCAATAATCATGAAAACTATTAAACTTACTTGAAAAATAAACTTGTTTATAATATCAAACATGTCTATTGCTGAACAAAATATAATCCAATAATCGAATCATTTTCATTCCTAATCACTTTACCTAAAAATTTTCCGTTTGGATTTACATATTCATTATTACTTTCATCAATCATCTTTGAAATATTTTCTCCAACTGTCGTTATTTCACCAATATAATCATTTGAACTTATACCTGAAATATTGTTAATATACCATTCTCCACTTGAATCCTTTCCAGTTCTAACAAATACTCCCATTCTTTCATCATCATATTTTCTTACTACATTTACTACTTCAGAACCTGATACTTCTTGATCTTCATACATCGTAAATTCAGTTTCCTCAATATCAGTACTAATCACACTAATTTTTTCTGCTGAATTTTTTAAAATTCCCTGACCTTGTCTCAATATAAAGAATCCTGAAGTAATAACCGCTAAAGTAATAACCACCGCTGCACCAATCATTAACATTTTTAAAGAATTTTCCATAATTCCCTCCATTTTCTATAATATACTATTTATCTGATTTGAATAATTCAATAATTGATTAAAACTTAATAATAAAAATGGTACTAATAAATAAAAAAGTATCGTAAATCCTAACGGTATAAAAGCAATACCTTTCCCCAATACACCTTTTTTTTCAATCAATATCTCCGTATCTTGTTTTCGCTTATCTTGATAATATTTTCTTTCAATAACTAACTCATCAAATGATAAATCTAATGAAATCTTTTCACTTGCATTAATCAAATTATCCACAATCTTTACAAATGCTGGATAAGGTTCTTCTCTTTTTAATTTCTCTAGGGCTTCAATATCTCCTTGCTCCATTTCATTTAAACATTGCCCAATTGATTGCTTAAATATAACCGCAAACTGTTCCATCCATCTTAAAACTTCTTCTACTGACACTCTTGAAAAATACATAAGCATTAATATTATAGTATGCATTTGTATTACTTCATCTTCAATATTCATTTTCATAACTCGTTTTTTAAATTCCATTAATAATACTGGAAAATTATATCCAATAACCGAATTAATTACTGCAATTATTAAATACCACCATTTAAAATATAAGTCTTGGTACTTTCTATTTTTTTTATATATTCTTTCCGATATTAAGATCAATTCTTTTTTACTCAGATTCTCATTTTTGCTTATATATTGTTTTAATTCATTATAAGTAAACTCCTCATTTTTTAATTTTTCAATATAATTTTTATCAAACAATACTATTTCTTGATTAGAATTAGTCGGATTAATAATCTGTATTTTATTAATATTAATAACATTAATAAATATAAAAACAGTCAATATAAATGCTAGCATTCCAAAAACTAACCTTTGAAAATAAAATTCCTTAACATTTTTATTATAACCAATATTTTTTAATTTCTTTTTATATTTTAAAAATACGCTATATCTCTTATAAATAAAATGATTTATAATTCTACTTATCTTTTTATTTTCTAAAATTTTTCCTGTGATCGTCTTTTCATGAAAAACAATTATTTTTCTTGAAGCTTTCATTTTATTTATTAATATATATGAAACTATTACTAATATAAACATCATAATTTGAACTACAAACCCATATGATCCCTCATAATAATAACATAATTCTGGTAAATTAGACATTGCCCATCTTTCTAAAGGTTTAATGAAAAATATTGGAATAACAGTAATCACTGACAAACTTTTAAATAAATGCCCTAATTTTTCTTTTCTCAACAATTCATATTTAATCTCTTGTTTTAAATAGTTAATATTAGTTAAAAACATAGATTTCTCATCTACTTGTCTATCTCCAAATTTTTGAACTAAATTTGCTAATGCTATAAAGTTTTTAAAAAATCTATTCGGCGCAATATCATAATACTTATCTATTTCATTTTCAACATCCTCTGATGATAATATCTCATACATCCGCTTTGCATGAAGTGACATCTCAAAATTATCTTTACTTATATTTCTAGTAGTATCATATATTGCTTCATCAATCATATTGTGTTCATGATAATAATGTTTAACATCTGAAAGAAAAACTTCAAATTGTATTAATAAATTATCTTCAATTCTATTAACATAAAACTCTAATAATTGAACATTAATTATATAAATAATAAGTATACTCAATAATGTAAAATATAAGCTGCTAATATTCTCAAGTAATATTAATATAAATACTGAAGTGGTTAATATAGACATATAAATGAATTTTGCCACTTTTCTATTTATCGTTTTCTTATCAGATAACTCGATAGACTTAATACTTTTTTCAATAATGATCAAATACTTATTGATAAAAATAACCTTACTAAAAAATATATATGATTTCTCTAAAAATCTTGAATTTTTATTCTTTCTTCCTTTTACTAAAGTTCTTTTTTTTATTTTCTTCAATTTGAAATATGCAAATAACATTACAAAAAAAGAAATAACA
>JAYEHA010000238.1:0-2625 GCA_034659335.1 Bacillota bacterium | reverse complement strand
AACTGAGTTTTCACTTAATGAAAATAAATTGCCAACAAAAGAAGATTTAGATGAAGTAGCACCTGATATTCCAGTGTTTATAAGTTCAATAGAATTTCATACACTAACAGTAAATTCTTTTGCTTTGCATAAATTAGAACTTCCTTTAACTATTGATAAAATAATTAAAAATTCTAATGGGATACCAACAGGACAATTATTAGATGAAGCTAGTATTTTAGCTAGAAGAAAAATGTATGAAATGTTATCTGAAGAAGAGCAAAATAAAAATCTTTTAAAAGTACAAAATAGAATACTAAGTAAAGGTGTAACTTCATTAATAGCCATAGAAGGAGGATATCTATTTCATAATAAACATGTAGATTATTTACTTAATAATAAAGAAAAATTCAAATTTGATATTTCTATTTTATTTTCTACAACAAATATTGAAAAAGTTAAAACGTATGATTTCAATAAGATAGGTGGTGATATATTCTTTGATGGCTCTTTTAGATCACACAATGCATCTATCTCTAAGCACTATAATGATGATAAAAATGAATATGGAAAATTATTTTTTACAATTGAAGAGATGGAAGAATTTGTTGACAAATCTATTAAAGAAAATTTGCAAGTATCAATTCATGCAGTTGGAGATTTTGGAATAGAAAAAATATTAGATGTATATGAAAAAGTATTACTAAAGTATCCTAATAAAGATTTAAGACATAAAATCGAGCATTTTGAACTACCTAAAGATTCTCATATTAAAAGAGCAAAAAAATTGAATTTAATCCTGTCAATGCATCCAACTTATGAATATTTCTTTAGAGAAGATGGAGGAATGTATGAAAAAAGACTTGGCAAAGAAAGAGCATTAAAAACAAATCCATTTAGAAAGATTTTTGACAAAAAAATTATTGTAACAGGAGGTTCTGATAGTGATGTAATGCCCATCGATCCTTTATTAGGTATTCATGCTGCAGTTAATCATCCTAATGTTAATTCTAGAATTGAACCTTATGAGGCATTAATGATGTATACAAAAAATGCTGCTTTTGGTAATTTTGAAGAAAAAAGCAAAGGAACTATCGAAGAAGGTAAAATAGCTGATATAGTTATATTATCTAATAATCCTCTAACCATTAACCACAATAAATTAAAAGATATTGAGGTTTTATATACCATTAAAAATGGTGAAATCGTATTTGAAAAAGGTGAATAAGTATGAAGATAGAAGCCAAATTTCTTGGACAATTAGATTTTTTTATAAATGATATTTCTATAGTTAATAAATTAAGCAAAAAATCCATTGCCATTTTATCATATTTATTAATCAATAGAAAAGTTCACTTTCGAGAAACTATTTCTGGAATGTTCTGGAACGAATTCAATATAGACTCTTCACGCAGAAATTTAAGGCATAGCATTTGGGAAATAAGAAAAACAGTAAAAAATATTGATGATTCTATTGATATTTTTAATAGTCCTAATAAAAATAAAATACAGTTTAATAATAAAATTAAATATATTTCTGATTTAAAGGAATTTGAAAAATATATAGAAATAGATTTAGATTTAACATTAGATGCTATAGATTTCTTTTTAAATAAATTTAAATATGATTTTTTTGAAGGCTTTTATATTATTGAATCTCAAAAGTTCAACGATTGGATTTATTTTAAAAGAAATGAAATAAAGAAAACTCTTTTTGACTATTTATTTTTACAAGCAAATAAAATTTCAGAAAAAAATAAGAATAAGTTAAGTCTTAAAATATACAATGAGCTAATTTTAATTGATCAATATAATGAAAACTTATATTTAAAAATAATGGAATTATATATTAAAACCAATAACAAAATAGTTGCAATGAATGTTTATAAAAAATATAAATTCTTAATAAGAGAAGATTTAAATATAAGCCCTGGAGTTAAAATTAAAAAATATTATGACTCTAATTTTATATATAAAAATAAAAAACAATCAAATATTATTTTTGAAAAAATTCAAATTGAAAAAAATTATAAATTTTGTTTTTATATTGGAAATTCTTTTGAAGATGCAAAAAAATTTAGAAAAGTATTTTTACATGAAAAAAACAAAAAAAATCATATTAATTTAACTATGATTCCTGGAAGAAGACTGCCTTATGAAGGAATCTTTGAAATGGCAGAAGAATTAAATTTAATAACTAATAAGAAATCTAATAAATTAATTAAGTTAATTAATCAAAGACTTAATCATATCAATGAATACGAGCTATTTATTGAATTTACAAAATATCTTAAAAATGATATCAATGAAATAATAACAGTTATAATTTATAATCTGGATCACCTAGATGAAAAAACAATAGATTTTCTTTCTTTTGTATATAGACAAACGGATATTGATAAAATGAAGTTTCATATTTTTTACAATAAAAACTTTGAAACCAATAGAATCCGATATTTTATCAATGCAATTAAAAATGAAGAAAATGTTAAAATTATAGATGAGCAATCAGTAAAAAAATAGATACTTTGAAAAAAGTGTTCAAATAAGATATATTATAATTTCCAATAACCTTTTATATTTCACAAAAAAAAATAAGCCATAAAATTAATTATGGCAAAATCTATATATATAAATATTAGGGAC
>JAYEHA010000237.1:0-2633 GCA_034659335.1 Bacillota bacterium | reverse complement strand
TTATTACTTATTATACAAATATCTATATCACTATCTATCGTAGCATCTAAAGTTAAAGTACTTCCGAAAATCCAAATTTCCTTTATATTAGTCTTATCAATTTGAATTAACCATTCGTAAATAGATTTTTGAAAATAAGGGAAAATCCTATAATACTTTCCACCAAAATTATATAAATCTTTAAATACTAATTTTTTAGAATTCAATTTAATTATTATTTTATTAAGCATATCAATAGTCATAAAATCCCTATCTTTCTTATTAGACTTTTGTATTAATAGATCCATCTGAATTTATTTGTCCTTGTAAACCCTATACTTTAATTTTACATATATCAATTTTGTAGGAATAGCCCAAATATGACCTGTTCCTTTGTGAACATTTAAAAATCCTTCTTCACTTGTTGCAGAAAATATTAAACTAGAAGTTGCTTTTTCAACTGTAAAATCAATATTTCCTTTTCTTAACACTATCTAAAGAATTAAATTCGTTATATCTTTTAAAATATACTCTTTTAGCATCTCCTTTTAGTAGTTTATAACGATTGCTTTTTCTGTTTTCATTATTTTTATTTTTTTGTTTTACCTATAACTATTATATAACAAATTATTCGCATGAATGTTATTTTTTTAAAGGTTTTATTATTATCAACTGTCAAAGATAGGATAAAACATTAAAATAGCATTTAAATCAAGTGTTTTTTTATCACTAAGATTGTATATTAATTATATATATTTCATTAATATTTTCTCGTTTTATCGTAAAACAGATAAAACTTTTATATATTATATCTAAAAAACAGAAATCATTCTAGCATTAATAAACTATTTCATTTAAACTGTAGTAATGAATTTAAGGAGTTTATTTATGAAAAATTTATTACCAATTGCCATTAGTAGTGGTGTAATTGCCGCTTTATGGGCAACAAGTAGTACAAATCTACAAATGAGTACATTTGCTGGGTTTTTAGCATGGTCAACATATTTTGCTGCTGGCGGCGGGAAAAAAGGTCTTAAAACTGCATTGTTAAACAATTTTAGTGGTATTTGCTGGGGTGTTATAGTTGTACTTTTAACTAATTTACTAACTCCATTTTTAGGAAATATTTCTGCTATTGGTATTGCAACAGCAATAGGTTCAGCTATGGTTATTATTCAATCAAAAATATCATTTTTAAGTTATATACCAGGAGCATTTATTGGATTATCTGCTTTTTTTGCAACGGATTCAAATTTTTTTGCAACGGTTATTGCCATGATAGTAGGTGCTTTTTTAGGAGTATTTTCAGAAAAATTAGGGGAAGTACTACATATTGATTATATTAATTCAAAAAAAGCTAAATAGACCACATTTTGCGGTCTATTTATATTCAAATGGATTAATAATATTTTCAGATTCCATTATATTAACATCATATCCTTTCTCGTAGCATCTTCGCTTTATAAATTCAGCTAAATATTGAACATATATATTTTCTGTTTCAAAATGTCCAGCATCAATAACATTAATATTTAATTGCCTAGCTAGTTGAGCTTCATGATATTTTACATCGCCTGTAATAAGACATTTACAACCTAATTTACTTGCCTTTTCAATATACTCACTTCCAGCACCAGAACAAATCGCAATCTTTCTATTCCTTTTGTTATTACTTTTTACAAATCTCAGCTTATTTATTTCAAATTTTTCTTTAACAAAATTTACCAATTCATCAATTTCCATATCTTTTTCTAAATATCCTATAACTCCAATAGAATGTTTTTTACTAATATTTTCAAGTTTTATAACATCATATGGCACAACATCATATGGATGAACACGTAACATATTTTCAATTGCAAGATTTAAATTTTCATTATCAATAATCATCTCAATTTTCACTTCTTCATTATTTTCTGATTTATCACTATTTGATACAGAAGCTAATCTACCACGATTTTTATATTCTCCTACATTATACTTAAGAAGAGATTGTTTTACTAATTCATAAGCATTTTCAGGTGCAAAAACACTAATTTTATATAACTGCGATACCATTATTGTATCAAGCCCTTCGACTCTATTAAGATCAAGTAACTTTGAAAGATAATAATTGGTTCCATTTTTAGATACATCAATATTAGTATGTGCTACATATAAATTTATATTATTTTTTATCATTCTTATTATTAATTTTTGAATCGGATTATCTGTTACAACAGAATAAATACTTTTAAATATCAATGGATGATGTGTAATTATCAAATCAATATTATTACTTATAGCTTCATTTAACACTTCATCTGTAACTTCAAGAGCAATCATAATTCTATTAATTTCTACATTCTCATTCCCAATTTGAAAACCAACATTGTCCCATTGCAATGCAGTATTAAGAGGTGCTATTTCTTCAATAATATTTGCAATTTTTTTTGAATTTACAAACATTTTCTCACCTCATAATAACGCTTAATTTTAGATTTAAATTTTTCAATACTAATTTGCGACATACTACTACCATGATTTACAATATCATTAACAATATTTTCATTTTTCTCAATTTTCATATCTAAAAAAGCTTTTGAAACTTCTACATTTTTTTTAAGCATATAATAACCAAATTCTAAGTCATTATCATTATATTTTTGCGATTC
>JAYEHA010000236.1:0-2636 GCA_034659335.1 Bacillota bacterium | reverse complement strand
CACTAAGTGTAAATGATATTTACGAAAGATTAAATTTTTATGATAATAAAAAATTAGAAAATATTACAATTGAAGAAAATCTAAATATGACAAAGAATAAAATTGATATAGAACTATATAAATTTTTTCCGATTTTATTATCATTAATAATGTATGGATATTATATGTTTGCTGTTTGGAAAAATTTTGGTTTAATTTAATATACGGGGTAGAAAATGGAACAATATGGTAGTTTTGCAGAGATTTATGATGAATTAATGGATATAAAGGATTATCAATTTTGGACAGATAATATTCTAAACATATATAAAAAATATAAATTTTCACCTAGAAAAATTTTAGAATTAGGATGCGGCACTGGAAGTATGACTATTAATTTATACAAAGAAGGATACAGTATAATTGGCACTGATATTTCTGAAGAAATGTTAGAAATTGCAAATATTAAAGCTGAAGAAGAAGATTTAAGAATAAGATTTTTATTGCAAGATATGGTTAATATAACATATAATAGAAAAGTTGATTCAGTTATTTCTATTTGTGATGGCATTAATTATATTGTTACATTAGAAGATCTTGAAAAAACCATAAACGGGATAGCTAATATACTTTATGATGATGGGATATTTATATTTGATATTTCAACAATATATAAATTAGAAAATATAATTGGTAATAATATCTTTCATGAAAATTTTGAGAAATTTTCTTATATATGGGATAATGAGTATAATAAAAAAACTAGAATTTTGCAATTTGAATTAACTATGTTTTTATTAAATGATAATAATACATATGATCGATTTATTGAAAATCATATACAGCGAGCTCATTCAATAGACGAAATAAAACAATTATTAAAAAAAGATTTTGAAATCTTAGATATTTTAAATGAAAGTGATTTAAAAGAAAGCAAAGATGATGACGTTAGAATATATTTTATAGCTAAAAGGAGAAAAAGAAATAATGGGAAATAGATTTATTAAGGCAATTAGTAAAAACAAAGAAGTAAGAATGTATTTAATCAATTCAACTGATATGGTAGAGAATTCTAGAAAAATTTATGGTTCAACTCCAATATCAACTGCTGCATTAGGACGTACTATTACAGCTGCATCGATTTTAGGAAAAACTTTAAAAAACAAAAATGATAAATTCACTCTAAGAATTAAGGGAAGCAATAAGATTGAATCAATTCTTGCTGTTTCAGATTATAAAGGGACGGTAAAAGGTTATATTTCTGATCCTTTTGTTGAAACAATAGTTAATAAAAATGGTAAATTAGACATTGGAAATGCTGTTGGAAAAGAAGGAAAAATTTTTATTATTCGAGATTATGGATTAAAAGAACCATATGTTGGAAGTGCAGACTTAGTATCTGGTGAAATTGCGGATGATTTAGCTAATTATTTTATGTATTCTGAACAACAACCTACTGTATTTTCTTTAGGAGTCTTTGTTAATACAGATGGGATTGTAGAAGCAGCAGGTGGGTTATTAATTCAAACTATGCCTGATATAACAGAAGAAACAATTATTAAAATTGAGGAATCGTTTAGTAAAATAAAACCTATTTCAACTTTGATAAATGAAAAAAATAGTTTAGAAGATATAATCAAAGATAACTTTGAATCTTTAGAATTTGAAATTATTGAAATTACAGAAACTAAACTTTCGTGTGATTGTTCAAGAGAAAGAATGGAAAAAGCTTTAATATCACTTGGAAAAGATGAAATTAATGATATGATAAAAAAAGATAAAGGGGCAGAATTGCATTGCCATTTTTGCAATACATATTATAAATTTAGTGAGAATGATTTAAAAAATATTATAAAACAATAGGAGTTTTTATGGATAAAATACTTATTATTGATCAAGTAATTCCAATTATTAAACGAATAAAAAAATCATGTAAAAATTTAGATTTATATTTTTTAGAAGCTAATTCAGAATATGAAGCTGTTAATATGTTCATTGAAAATATTAATGAAATAAAAATAGTGATCGTTGATGTAAGTATGAATAATTTTGACGGGTTTAGAATACTCAAAAAAATTAGAACTATAAATAAAAATGTAAAAATAATTGTTCTTACTTCTTTAAATACTAGAAAGTATTTTGTAAATTGTTTGAAAATTGGAGTAGATGATTATATTTTAAAACCATTTGAAAATGAATTTATTTTAAATCGAATACTTCTTGCATTACCTAAATCTGAAGTTGAAATCAAATTTGCTGGCGATAATGCACTTAAAGAATATTTTGATCAATATTATTCAATTACACTTGAAAATGAAACTAAACTTGTCGTATTACTTGGAGTTTTCTATAAAAAAATGATTGATAATTCTATGAAGTTAATAAATAATGCGGAAGTTAATTTAGAATTATTTAAAAGTATTAATGATATTTTCCCAGATAATTCTATATTTACTATGTATAAAAAACAATCGTATATTGGAATTATATCTGATACTGATGTAGCGATAATAAATGAATTTATAAAAAAGATAAATTCTAAAATTGAATTTCAAAACATTAATTTTACCTTTATATATAATATACTTCCTGATATAGAAGATGATTTACTAGGTTATTATGATGTAATTAATAAATTAGAAGAAAAAATGCTTAAA
>JAYEHA010000235.1:0-2645 GCA_034659335.1 Bacillota bacterium | reverse complement strand
TGATAAAGTTATGTACGAAAACAAAGAATATTTTATATTCGGAAGACGAAAAACAGGATATTTTGATATAAGAGATTTACAAGGAAATAAAGTAAATAAAGGCTCAATGAGCTATAAAAAATTAAAATTATTAAAAAGAAGGGGAGGTGTGCTTGTGGAGAAACGTATAATATAGAACAATAATATACACGTTTCCTCTCACGACTGAAGTCGCGAGTATCCACGAGCTAAGTTCATGAAAAAATTAATGACTGGAAATGAAGCTGTAGCGAGAGGAGCTTATGAAGCAGGAGTATCTTTTGCATCAGCTTATCCTGGAACACCTAGTACAGAAATATTAGAAAATATTGCGCTATATAAAGATGATATTATTGCAGAATGGGCACCAAATGAAAAGGTAGCTTTAGAATCTGTTATTGGAGCTTCAGTGGCTGGAGTAAGAGCTATAGCTTCAATGAAACATGTAGGTATAAATGTAGCGGCTGATCCGTTATTTACTTTTGCTTATACAGGAGTTACTGGTGGAACAGTAATTGTTACTGCTGATGAGCCAAGTATGTTTTCTTCGCAAAATGAGCAAGATAATAGGAATTATGGACCATTTGCTCGGATTCCAATTTTAGAACCTTCTGATAGCCAAGAAGCGAAAGATATGGTAATAGAAGGAATAAGACTTAGTGAAAAGTATGATGTTCCAGTTTTACTTAGACTTACGACAAGAATATGTCATAGTAAAACTTTAGTTGAATTAGGCGAAAGAGAAGAAGTTAGAATAATTGATTACAAGAAACAATTTTCTAAATATGTTGCAGTACCTGCAGTATCACGAAAACTTAGAGTAAAGTTAGAACAAAAGTTAATTGATTTAGAAAAATATTCAAATAATTCAGAATTCAACAAAGAAGAGTATAATGGTTTGGAAATTGGTATAGTGTCATCTGGAATTTCGTATCAATATGCAAAAGAAGTGTTTGGTTTAAATGCATCTTATTTTAAAGTGGGGATGTCGTATCCTTTACCTATTGATAAAATTAGAGAATTTTCAAAAAAAGTTAAAAAATTATATGTAATTGAAGAGTTAGATCCTTTTATTGAAGAAAGATTAAAATTAAATGATATTGAGTGTATTGGGAAAGAGTTATTACCTAATATAGGAGAATTAAGTGTAGAAATAATAAAAGAAAAATTATTAGATGAAAAAAATCAAACTATTAAGTATGACAATAGTTTAGTATCAGAAAGATTACCAACTTTATGTGCCGGTTGTCCTCATAGAAGTTTTTTCTATAGGTTAATTAAAAGGAAAAATATTATGGTAACTGGTGATATTGGTTGTTATGGACTTGGTGCTATAGAACCATTAAATGCAATTGATACAGTAATATGTATGGGTGCAAGTATTAGTATGGGCCATGGTGCTCAAAAAGTGTTTACAAAATATAATAAAAATCTTAGAAATGTTTCAGTAATTGGTGATTCTACTTTTTTTCATACTGGGATTAATAGTTTACTGAATGTAGTTTATAATAAGAGCAATCCAATTGTTTGTATTTTAGATAATAGAATTACAGCAATGACAGGGCATCAAAATAATCCAGGGACTGGAATTACAGTTCATAATGAAATTAGTACTAGAATAGAAATAGAAGAAGTTGTTAGATCGTTAGGAATTAAAAATATTGAAGTAGTAAATCCATTAGATTTTAAAGAAATGGATAGAGCATTTGACAATGCCTTTGGGAAAGATGAAGTTACGGTTATTATTACTAAATGGCCTTGTGTATTAAAAAAATATTCTGATGAAGATATATTGGAATTTGGAAAAAATTTTAGAAGTTTAGTTGTTGATGAAGATAAATGTATAGGATGTAAACAATGTTTAAATACAGGTTGTCCAGCATTAATATTTGATAATGAGAAAAGAGTTGTTGAAATTGATGAAAAACAGTGTGTTGGATGTGGAGTGTGTGTTCAAGTATGCCCAGTAGATGCTATTAAAGAAGTTGGTGATAATAATAATGAGTAAAACTAAAAATATATTAATTGTAGGAGTGGGGGGGCAAGGTTCGATTTTGGCAAGTAATATTTTGTCAATGGGACTTATTGAGGCTGGATTTGATGTTAAAATGGCAGAAATCCATGGAATGAGTCAAAGAGGTGGTAGTGTTAGTTCGCAAGTTAGATATGGAGAAAAAGTATTTTCTCCAATTATTATTAAAGGTGAGGCAGATATTATTGTTGCGTTTGAATTAATGGAAGCTTTAAGATGGCTTGAATATTTGAAACCAGATGGAAAAATAATTGTAAATGATTATAAAATACCACCTATTAGTATTACTTCAAAAGGAATTGAATATCCAAAAAATATTATGAAAGAATTAGAAAGTAAAGTTGAAGTTTATCTTATTGATGGATACAAATATGCAAATAAGTTAGGTAATGCAAAAGTTATGAATATTATTATGCTTGGAGCACTTTTAAAGTTTTTGGATTTAGAAGAAATAGATTTTAATGAGATTATAGAAAGTGCGGTAAAAGAAAAGTTTATTGATGTTAATATTGAAGCGTTAAATTATGGAAAAAGTTTAATTTAAAGGAGGAATTTATGAAAAAAATTCTTGTAATTAATCCAGGATCAACATCTA
>JAYEHA010000234.1:0-2647 GCA_034659335.1 Bacillota bacterium | reverse complement strand
CATATTCTTTTTCTGTTACTCGTAGATTTATTCTTTTTACTTTATTTGAAATATATATCACCTTCTTTCATTGAACATAATTATGGTTATTCTAAATTCCATTATCAAAAGAATTAAAAGCCTTTATATATTACAAAATTTCAATTTGTATGGTAACTGAATATCCAAATCTACAACAAGGCATTACAATCTCACCATATCATTAAATAATTCTACGATAATCCAATTATTTTGTTAACAAATCATAGATTGTTAGATGCCCTTTACCTTTCTTTGATTTATGTTCTCTTAAAGCTCCAATAAGCAAATTAATATCACCTTCAAAGAAATCATAAAAAGTACCTTTTGATTTAATCTTCTTTACCTTGTACTGTTCTTTTGCATATTCATTAGGCTTTTGCCGAGAAAATTTTCTAGTATATTTATCTAGTTCTCCACACTTACTAATCATTAAAATCTCAATTTCAGGATTAGTGATATAGTTGACTACATCATGACGTTCTTTATACAAGTTTCCAAGTTCAAACTTTTCATTTTTAGAGTCAATAATTCTAAAAATCACTACATCTTTATCAAAATCATAACTCAAAATCTCCGATTCAATTTTATTCGCTTTACGAGTTCTAGTTAATTTACCCCTTGTCTTTCCAACTAGTTCATCTCGGGAAAAAAGTAACAAATCCTCATCCAAAAGCCAGTTAATTACATCTTCTTCAGCAGTGCCCTCACAAATACAAATTATCAAATAATCTCCATTACAATACTTTTCTACTCCCATATACTCTCCTTGAATTCTTGTATTGAATTATATGCTGGGGATGTTCCTTTGATATAATTTGATAAGAAAACTTCACTTTTCTTATTCTCAATTCTTTCAATCTTATCACTGTATCTAATTACTTCACTTACATATGATTTATTTCTTCTTAGAACATAAATATTATCCTTCCGTTCAATCGAATCCAGAATTTCTGCATAATGAGTTGTAAAAATTAATGTAGCTCCATTTCGATTTATTTCATTATCATTAAAAAGTTCAATAACAAACTGAACTAATCTTTTATGGAAGTGATTTTCTAATTCATCAATAATCAAGTATCCCCCACTACGGATAATACCTTTTAACCAATATAAAACATTACCACCTTTTGCTGTTCCTGATGATAACAAATAGTTTTGATTGGGCATTGTATTACATACTAATTCTCCTGATTTATTCTTAAATTTAACTTTAAGTTGCGAATCTTCAAGTTCCATAGTATCAATACTATCATCAAATATATTTATATCTGTCATTACTGCATTGCCACTAACTCTGTAAAAGTTCATCATGTTTTCGTTAATCATTGACTTGAACATTCTACCTGACTTTCTAAGATCACTCTTAATAACATAAAACAACATACTATCATCATCTCTTAAGAAATGAACTTCTTTTCTTAGATCATCTCGAGTAAGCATAATATCTTCAGAAGAAAACTCTGTGATTTGTGTTTTGTTCGTTACTTTAGAAACCTTTTTCTGATAAATATTTTCTTTACTATATTTAAATGTTAATAAATTATCTTCACTATCAGATACATGAATATACTCAAAATACGATTCTAGTCTATAATAACATTTATTCGCTACATCAAAAAAGTCAACTATCATAACAGAATTATCTTGAATCAGTCCTTTTGGTATCAATAAATTTTTAAGTGATTCTTGTTTTAAAACAACACTAAATACCATATCAATCAGCTGTAATGCCGATGTTTTGCCAGATGCATTTGCACCAATAAGTGCAATAGTAGATTGTAGATTAAAATTCTTATGAAAATTGTATACATAGTTTCTATCTGTCACTCTATCTCTGGCTATAAAATCAATTTCAAAACCTTGTTCAAATAAGCCAATATTCTCAAACTTAATTTTTAGTATTCTCATAATACACCTCCGTATCTGATTATTATATCAAAAAAAGTAACTAAAAACAAGATTATTGTTTATAATTGTTTTTTGTGGATGAGTAAAAAATATTATTACTAGTTTTACAATCTTTAGCTAGTTGTTTTGAAAATTCTTTTAATTCTTCAAAAACAACAATATCCATTTCAAGTATTGAAAGAGATAGATAATGGCTTATATTCTTTTCACTTTATTTAAAATAAATATCATCTTCTTTCTTTGCAAAATAAGAATCTCAAAAATAATTTATAACTTTATAACATAATTATGATTATTCTAAATTTCATTATCAGAAGAATTAAAGACATTATAAAACTACTAGTACTTTAAGCAACCTATAGGTACAACGAGCACTCCGTCTTTTCTTTTGTAGGCATAGCCAGTCTCCCTGCACCAGAATGTGATATTTTACTTTCATTCATTTGTGCAAATTCTAATGTTTTTATTGTGCGAGTTGTAACTAATCCGTTATGCATGTTATAATATTTTTTATTTAACAAAAAAAGACTAACCAAAAAATTTGATTAATCTATATTTTTAATAAGATCTCGCAGATTATTTAAGTAAAAGGATATATTATATTAAGAGCTTTTTTAATTTTCAAAGAATATCTTGAAATTTCTGTTCCCCGTATAAAAACCTCATTATTACAACTTCATTTGTCTCATCATCTACTAAATAAAATCCAATATAATTA
>JAYEHA010000233.1:0-2651 GCA_034659335.1 Bacillota bacterium | reverse complement strand
TTTTAGAAAGTTATTTCAAGTTCAAAAAATATATTCTCAACAAAGTAAATTTTACTAAAATTATTACAATAATTTTGAATGTAGGATTAATTAATTTATTGCAATTGGCAATTCAGCGGAATCTGGGATATATAAAAAATACTGTATTATTTATTCTGTAATTAATCTTTTTTATAGTAGTTATTAAACTGCAACTTTACATAATCTTCTACTCTACATTCTTCACACACAAAACTAAAAACTCATCTTCAAAATTGTCGATGAGTTTTTGGTCTATATTATTTAATAAGTGATTCTCTTAGTTTCAATAAATATACTTTTCTGATGAAAGTTAGAACTCGCAATCCAAAGACTTTTAAATCATCGGATAATATTATAAAGAATTTGAGCAGCCTCGCATCTAATAGCAATATCTTTAGGACTTAATCTACCATTACTACCATTTAATTTACCAGCTTCAACAAATACTTTCATAGCATTTACTGCATAATCACTTATTTCAATTTTATCTATAAATTTTGAAAAATCTCCATCTTTCTTATCAGGTAATTTATCAAGTTTTTCTAAAATTCTAAAAAGAATAACAATCATATCTTGCCTATTTATAGTTTTCTCTGGTAAATATTTATTATCTCCAACACCCGAAATTAAATTTAAATATTTAGCAGTTGCTAGATAAGCTGTATAATATTTATCACCTGCATCTGAAAAATTATCATTTAAATTAGAATCAATTTGAATATTATAAGCTTTCATAACCATAACTAAAAAATCTGCTCTAGATATCTCTTTTTTTGGTGCAAATTTATTATTTCCTACTCCATTAATTATATTTCTTTCACTTAAAAATTTAATTGCTTCAAAATACCAATCACTTATTTCTACATCATCAAATACATTATCAGTTTCTTCTTTAAATTCAATTATTTTTGAAATTATTAAATCGCTATTTTCTATAGTTGCAGTAATCTGATATTTTTCATTTCCTTTTACCTTCGGCCAAATAGAAATTTCTTCATCATATTTACCGTTTAATAAATAGTCCAAACCCTCTGGAATATCCCATTTGACTTTACCTAATATTCTTTCACTATATTGGTCAAATATTTTAGCCTTTAATAAAACTTCATCTTCTCTACTATTTAATGTATCTATTTGTACATCACTTGCCATACTATAATCGTTTAATATTATATATATAGTAGAAAATAAATTTGAATTTAATGCTTTTGATTTTATAGTAATAATCTTCATTTTTTCTAAATCAATATTTAATTCATTTATGCTTTCTCCATTTATTGTTACTTCTTCACCTCCAATAACTTGTAACTTAACTTCTTTTTCTTTTAAAATAATCTCATATCGGTTTTTATTAGGATTAAAATCTTTTATTAGATTTTTATTATCTACTAAAATTTTAATATCTTCTATAGTTGTAACTTGATCACCTATTCCTTTAATAGGTCCAACTACAAATGATTTTTTTATTACTCCAAAATTACTACCAATTGCTTTTGGTTTAACTTCAAAACCAATAAATTTTGATATATCTTTATTAGTTAATATATATTCTAAATTATTTGCATTTTCAATATATTCTTTTTCTTTGCTAGTAGAATCATCTTGTCTAAACCATCTGATTTCACTTTCAGATACATCTCTTAAAAGCTCGTCTATGATTTCATAAGATGCTTTAAGTTTATCGCCTATAAATATATCCATAAAATTTTCAATTTTTAAATTTTTAGCTTTTGGAACTAATTCTAATAAATCATTTTCAGACTCAATTTCTCTAGTTATTTTAACAATATAGTCCTTATTATCCAATAAACTTTCAGATATAGCACTTATTCTAATTTCATTTTCTCCGACTTCTAAAGGAATATTCAATCCATTATCTGCGGTAAATTCTTCAGTTGATACTCCATCAATTTCAACGAAACTATTTAAATCCAAATCATAATCTACATTTACTATTACTTCTTTTACATTTAAAGGTACTTCTAAATTATATATTTTTTTATCTTTATCAAAATCAAGTAATTGTTCTTCATTATTAACTTTTACTGAAATTGATTTAATATCAATATTATCTGAAGCTGCAGATTCAACTGGACCTATTGCTTGTGACATTATTTCTTTTTCACCTAATATAGGAAGATCCACTTTTATTTGTAAGAATAAATATTTACCTATATCTGCACTAGTTGTTAAATATAACATTTTATTTTCATTTTCTATTTCTACTGCATTTTCTTTCTTTGAATCATTACTTATATACCATTGATAATCAATATTTCCATTAACCATATTTAAATATTTTTCAAATTTATCTGTTGTATATAAAGTTTCATTTTCTCTAGGAATTCCTAAAATAGAATTTTCATCAAATTCCATATCGTCAATTACTGTAAACCCTGTTTTATTTACATCAAAATCCATTTCTTGATATTCATTGACTGTTTTCGTTTCAAATTCTTCGAGAGTCATACCTTCAGGTGTAACCAGTCCTTCTTCAGGTATTCCAGGCATATCTATTGTTTCTAGTATTTCTTCAGGTATTTCTTCAGGTGTTACAGGTATTTCGTCAGGTATTTCAGGAATTCCACTTGGAGGAGTATATCCGCTAGGAGGAGTATATCCACCGAAAG
>JAYEHA010000232.1:0-2652 GCA_034659335.1 Bacillota bacterium | reverse complement strand
AAGTTGTACTTCTGCACCTTTAATTGTTTCTTCAATTAATTCTTTATTTAATTTTATTAAACTTTCTTTTGTTTCACTTTGAATATTGTCTCTTTTTAAATCACCTAGTTTTATATGCTTAAATTCAATCATATATCTATATTTAATTGCTTCTTTATAAAGTACATCTTCCCTTAGATAAAGATCTGTATAGCCATCTTTAGCTGCTCTTTCACTTTGAATTAAATAAAGAGAATCTGTATTAACTAAAGTAATAAATACCCCTTTACTCGTTTCTTCTGTATGATGGGTTAAATCTCTATTTGATAATTGATTAAGTGTTCTTTCATAAAGCTTCATTATCTTTTCTACATCTGAATTGAGACGCATATCATCCATTGCTTCTGCTAATTCTTCATAACCAAGTCCAGTTGTAGTTCTAAATATATTACTCATATACTCCCAGTATATTTTATCTATTGTGTAATTAGGGATTGTTAATTTTACAGTCCTATTTACCGTTTCTTTTATTGTCAGTAAACCTAAAAAATATAAAAGTGATTTTATATTTCTATCAACTTCTATTCCTTGATGCATTGTTTCTAGATTAAACCTGTCTTTTAAGAGAATAGGTCCTATTTCTCGCTTTTCTATTATTTCCAACATGTCTTCTTCTGTTATAAAATTCCTTGCTATATTTCTTATTTTCCCATAGTCTGTTATTACATTTCTATCTATTAAATCTCGTGGATATTTTTTATTATCTATTATATTTTTAACTATATATAGAAACATATCTGTGTTATATACAGTATTTTCTGTATCTTCATTAAATTTATATCCATTTGTATATTTCTTTAATGTACTTCTTAGTTCATTTCCTTCTACTATTTCCTCTAACTTATAATACGCTATTATTTCTTCAACTTCTTTTTCATTAAATCCTAAAATATCATTTAAATCTTGATCTAAAGTTACACTCGTGAACATATTTGCTCCACTTGTTACATCATCTAGCATTATTGGTGTTACTCCTGTTACAAATACTTTAGTTAATACACCTTTTTCAGTTCCTATTTTTATACCTTTAAAAAATGTTCTTATATATCCTTCTCCATGAAGTATTTCTTTATACAAATTTTGATTTCCATGCATTAAGTTATTTGCAAAGTTATCGTATTCGTCTATTAGAAGCATTACTTCAAGGTCTAACTCTTTTAATTTTATATTCAAATATCTTAATGCATCAATAGCAGTTCTATTCTCATCATTTAATTCAATATGCAATTTATAATTATACTTATTTAAAAATTCTTCAACCTCAGCCACTACGAGATTATCAAAACTTTTTATCAAGCCTACTTTTCCACCCTCAGTACTGACATCAGAAAAATTAAAATTTAGAATTAAGTATTTGTTTGCTTTTTTTGTTTTATTTTCTTTTTTTCCTACATAAAAGTTTGAAAAATACTTTTCAAAGTTATTTTTCTCATTTATATCATAATAAGTACTCATCATAGATAAAAGTAAGCTCTTTCCAAATCGTCTTGGTCTAATAAAAAATATATTCCTATCTTTATCTTCTATTTTTTTTAAATACATAGTCTTATCTACATAATACATATTTGAATCTATGACTTCTTTAAAGTTTGCTACTCCATATGGTATTTTTTTCATACGCCACACCTCCAACTATTACTTAAATATAGTATATCAAAGCATTTTCACTTAGTCAATCTAACGTTCGGTAATTTAAAAAGCTATATCTTAATGAGTTTCATAACTTTTATAATCATCACTTCTTTTTTCATTTGGACTATAAAATATTCTATCTCCATATTCAAAGTTAATTGCTATATTACTGCTATATTCTAAATTATTCCCTAAACTTGTACTATCTTTTACTGTTTCTATTTTAAAGTTATTTAATATGTCCAGTATCTTGTGATTTATCTATTACTCTTAAATATCCTGAATGAAGTAGAAAACTCCATGGAGTGGTATCACTTGTCTCAATGTTTTGATACGCTATATTTCCAGATATTTCTTTTATTAATAATAATTTATCAACAAAGTACATATTATTTCTAAGTTTTTTAAAATCATCTATCCTTATTGATAGTTTTTTCATAAAAACCTCCAGATATACCAAACGTTTCTTTAATCACATCATATCATTTTTATAGGAATATTAACATTAAATAATTCATCAAGTATGTAGTTTATGTAACGAAGCGTGGATTAAATTTAAAGCAAAAGTTTATTTCAGTTGTAATAACAGGCAATTATAAGTGGAATCAAAAAAAACACATTAAACCTGATTATTATATAGGTTTAATATGCTTTTATAATTTTAAAATACCAAACTCAGGCACTCACATTTTAAATATTTAAATCTACATGTTGGATAGTACCAACATCACCTGTTTCTTTTAAATATACTCCTGTTTCTCTTATTTTTCCTAACGTTTGATCAAGTTCTTTTAATGAATAATCTGAATTAACATGACCTAAATAGATTGCCCCTACATTCGCTTTATATAATGATAATAGTTCTTTATCACCATTTTCATTTAATGACCATATTCTTAAATCTTTAAAAATCTCGTCATTTTCATCAATCCAATTATTTCCGTCTTTATCATACTCTTTTAATTCTTCAAATCCATTACC
>JAYEHA010000231.1:0-2661 GCA_034659335.1 Bacillota bacterium | reverse complement strand
AAAATTGTTTATAAGTAATAAAAGAAATATTGATAAGAAAAAATAAGAATATATCAAACATCAATAATATTCATTTTATTTGCTTTTATTACTGCTTTAAGACGACTATCAACTTCTAATTTAGAATAAATATTGCTAAGATGATTTTTAACAGTTCCTAATGCAATAAACAATTCTTTACTAATTGCTGAATTAGACATCCCTTTTGCAACCAATTTTAAAACATCTTTTTCCCTATCTGTAAGCAACTCTTCAAATTCACTAGAATTATTTATATTCTTTCCATTTATATTTTTAACCATTTCACTTTTTGACATTAGAATAGGTATAATAGTTCTAATAGATTGTGAAATTTCTTTACTAAACCCATCATTTGTATTTTTTTCGAAATATACCATTCCAACAAATACACCAAAATATTCTATTGGGATACAGAGTATTGATAATTCATTTTTCCCTAAAATATATAAATCTTTAGAAAACAAATCATTATTTTGATTCCTATTTAAATTTATCTCTTCCCCTGTTCTTGCAACATAACGTATGACTTTTCTAGAAAGATAACTTACATGTTTCATCCTAATTAATTCCTTATGACTAATTACATCATTATCGCCTTTTTTCTCAAATCGAAGATGCATTTCGTCAGTCTTCTCAACTAAAATTGCACAATAACTAATATTATATTTTTTTGAAAAATAATTTAATATATATGAAAATCCATCTTCTTCACTCATTAAATCAATTTCATCTAAATTATCTAATATATTTTCTTCAGATTCATATGTTAATAATTCAATTTTTTCATTAATTATTTCATTTGATTTCTTTTGAATATTAAACTCTTCTTCGATCAAACTACAAATATATAAGGCTCCCCATTTTTTAAATAAATTTAAAGCTTCCCTCACATAATAATTTGATAATTTTTCATTATATTTATAATACCTTGCAGCAAATAAATTACCTATTCCTTCAATATGCAAATATCCACGTTCTCTTGCCATTAGTATCGATTCATTAAAATATTTCTCTGAAAACTTTTTTTCTTCAAAAACATCTGCATATTCTGCTTTTATTAATAAATAATGAGCGTAATAATTATATTCATACTTTCCTATTTGATATTTAAATATTTTCATTAACTTATCAATTTGCTTCTTATTATAAGTTTTTTCCTCTAACTGATTATAGATTCCAATTCTAATAATCAAACAATAAAAAATTGCATCTAAATATATAATATGTCCAGTAAGATAAAAAATGTTTTTATCAATATGATTTGTAATTTCATAAGCTTCTCTAATTTTACCTTCAAGATAATATCTTTGAATAGTAAATACCTGTTCCATTAAATTCTCAATAACTTCAACGTTTATAACTTCATCTTTTTGTTTAGGCTTGTAACTTATTATTCCATTTACTAAGTATTTAATATGTTTATTAAAAACATATTCTATAAAAGCTTCAGTACTTTCTCCAATTTTTTTTGAAATCTCAATTTGGTCAATAATGTAATTGCGAACTTCATTTAATGGAATTCCTATAATATATTTTATATACGTTAATGATATTATTGAATAACCAGAATATGAAAATTTTGAAGTTCTTGCACCTTCAATTATCCCTTTTTCCAAAAAAACAATGGAATCTTCAATCGGACTTGTTCTATGAATTAAGAATGTCCCAATAGCAAGGTAAACTAGCGATTTTGTAGATTCTTCTCTATTTATTTCTAATAATTTTTCTAATTTTTTTTCTATCCTTTCACCTTTATTATAATCATGCAAAACATTATAATATATTAAACTACAAGCCGCATAACCTACTAGCGAATACTTCGAATCCCCATATTTTGCAGTTAAATTTGCAATAGTAATAAGTATTTTTAAAAACAACTTATTATCAACACTTGATGCAGCAGGAATCATTATTGATAAAACTTCTAATACCATCAATATTCTATTATCATCTATCTCAGATAATTTTTTTCTCTTTTCAATATTTCTATCTGAATATAAAAATCTCATTTTAATAAGATTAAAAATGATAGATTGAGATTCAACAGAAAATTGAAGCCTTTCTAATATTTCTTTTCCAAAACTTAACACTTTGTTAAAATGCCCTTTATATAAATAAAGATTCATATAATTTATTTTAATATTTATCAAAGAATCAAATGAATCACAATTCAAAATTAATAATTCAAATCTTTTTTCAGCTTCATCATATTTTTCACACAAAAAATCACATTCACCAATTTCTATATTAAGTTTAACTTTAAATTCATCTTCTATTTCAGTACTAGAATAAGGCAAAATTGATTCACAAAATTTAAAGATTTCCAATGCTCTTTCTATATTAGGAATTTGTTTCTCTTCAATTCCATTTTCAAATAAAATACTAATCCATCTTGAAGAATTTTCTTTAATTATTAAATCATAATCAGATCTCAATAATTGAGATACTAATAAAAATTTATCTATTTTTACATTTAAATTTTCTAACTCTAAATATAATTTAGCAATACGGTAATGCATTTCAGATTTCTTTTTTAGATTTATATTTTTATAAACTAATTCATATATAATATCATGAGTAAATACATAATCAATTTTTTTTATCTCTTGAAAATCATCTTCTTCCACAACTAAAACAGTT
>JAYEHA010000230.1:0-2665 GCA_034659335.1 Bacillota bacterium | reverse complement strand
ATCTTTATCTGTTACTAATAAAAATTCTGATCCATCTTTTTGATATCTTTCTTTATCATCTTTATTAATTTTGCCATTATTAACTAATACATAATCAAATATATTCTCACCTATATGATTAATTGATGCTTCAATATGATCTTTTACTAAATAATTATCAGTTTCGCCATGTTGCGTCATTAAATTAGATACAAATATAATCTTTGAATTTGTTTTTTTTAATGATTTTTGAACATCATCAATTATTAAGCTTGGCATTATACTTGTATAGAGGCTACCAGGCCCTATAAGAATAATATCAGCATTCATTATTGCTATAGGAACTTCAGATACTGACTTCACATTATTTTTATTATATTCAATATTTTTTATTCTAGATTTTTCCTCTATAACTTTTTTTGGAATATTTGATTCTCCATTAACTACTGTACCATTTTCTAAATATGCTACTAAATGAACATCTTCATTGGAAACTGGAAGCACTCTACCAGTAATAGCAAGAATATCACTTATTTTTTCAATTGCAAATTCAAAATTTCCACTTATTCCATTCATTGCTGCAATAAATAAATTACCAAAACACTGTCCTTTTAAACGACCTTCTTCAAATCTATATTGTAGTAATTTTTCCATCGTTGGTTCGGTATTAGCTAAAGCAATAATACAACTTCTAATATCTCCAGGTGGTAACATTCCTAAATCCTCTCTGAGAATTCCTGATCCTCCGCCATCATCTGCCACAGTTACAATTGCAGTAATATTGTTAAATCTTGTTTTAAGGCCTTTTAATAAAATAGAAAGTCCTGTTCCACCACCAATAACTACTATATTTAATTCGCTTTCCATATTCCACCTACTCTACAATATCTCTATGAATTTTAGTTAAATTTTTATATTTAGTTTTCATATCATCATATAAATTATTTATAAATGTTACAGATCTATGATGTCCACCAGTACAACCTACAGCAATTATTACTTGTTTTCTTTCATTCTTTCTACATACTTCAGTAGCATAATTCACTACACTTTTTATTCTTTTATAAATTTCTCTTGATTCTTCAAAACTCATTACATAATCTCTTACTTCTTTATCTTCACCTGTTTTATACCTTAAATCCTCAATATAATATGGATTAGGTAAAAATCTAACATCAAAAACAAAATCTGCATCTAAAGGTATACCTTTTTTAAAACCAAATGATTTAAACACAATGTTCATCTCAAAATTGTCATCATTATTTAAAAAAAGCTCATTTATTTGATTTTTTAATTCAGTAAGATTATAATTATCAGTTTTTAAAATGTAATCCGCTTTTTCTCTAAGTTCAGACAATATTTCTCGTTCTTCTTCTATTGCTTTTTCAATACTCCCATTAGGCTTAAGTGGATGGGTTCTTCTTGTTTCTTTATATCTATTAATTAACGTTTGAGTATCCGCTTCTAAAAATAATATACTATATTTGAAATTTTTATTTTTTAATTTTTCTAAATTAATTGATAATTCATAAAAGAAAAGCTTATTTCTGACATCAGAAACTAATGCAACTTTATCAATGTTTTCAATATTTGTATCACATAAATCAATAAAATTACTTATTAATGCAGGTGGTAAATTATCAATACAATAATATTCATTATCTTCAAATATTTTTTTAACTTGAGTTTTACCTGCTCCAGATAATCCGCTAATAATCACAAATTCCATTACGCTCTCCTTTATAATTTACAACTCTACTTCTATCAAGTCCTGCTTCATTAACTCTACTAATTGCATCATCATAAACACCTATATGTTCATGATAATGTGCATCAGAAGAAATTATAAATTCTACATTATATTTCATTGCAATATTAATTTCCTCTACTGTCAAATGTGTATGACGTTCATTTATTTCTAATTTAGTATCAGTTTCAGCAGCTACCTTAGCAACTTGATCAATATCTACACTACCTTTATCTCCTGGATGAGTTAATACATCAATATTATTTTTTCTCATTGCATTTACAATCATTTGTGTATTATCTTTCTTAATTTTATTTTTAAAATAATTAATTTTTAATCCAAGAATATTGCAAATGTGAATTTTCATATCAGCGAAAAAAATTTTAGGCTTTGATCCAAAATGATAACCAGCTAATAAAATATCAATATTTTCTTTAATCATATCTGTTAAATCAATAGTTCCATCTATACTTACAATATTTGCTTCAATTCCAAGTAAAATTTGGATTTCTGGATATTTTTCTTGTAATAAATCTACTTCTTTTCTTAATTTTAAAATGTCTTTTTCTTTTATCCCATAAAAAAGATGACCTGGCCCATGATCAGTAATAGCAATCATATCCAAATTTTTTTTTATTGCTTCTAATACATTTTCTTCCATAGTACTTTTACCATCACTATATTTAGTATGCGTATGAAAGTCATATTTAATAGTCATGAACTTAGCTCGTGGATACTCGCGACTTCGGTCGTGAGAGGAAACGTGTATATTATTGTTCTATATTATACGTTTCTCCACAAGCACACCTCCCCTTCTTTTTAATAATTTTAATTTCTTATAACTTATTGAGCCTTTATTTACTTTGTTTCCTTGTAAATCTCTTATATCAAAATATCCTGTTTTTCGTCTTCCGAATATAAAATATTCTTTGTTTTCGT
>JAYEHA010000229.1:0-2679 GCA_034659335.1 Bacillota bacterium | reverse complement strand
ATATTAGTTTTAATGAAAGATCGTCAATATATTTTCAAAAAGGAAGAATTATCTTTGATTTTACTAAATTGAAATCAAATTTATCATTTATAAATTTATTAGTTTCTGAAAAAGATTTTAAATATGATGATTGTAAACCATATTTATTTAAAATAATAAAAGATAATCCTTCTGAGTATATTTATCTTTATTCTACTGAAGGATATAATTTGGATGAATTTGAAAAAGAGTATGAAATTAATAAAAAAATAAAGATTTTTTTTGAGGAATATAAAAAAATGATAAATTTCTTTGATGTTATCGAGTATAAAAATTCTAAAGAAGCGGGAAAGGCATATAAGTTAGCTGAAGAATCACTTTTAAAATATAATGTTATTTATAAAAATATGGTAAGTAGAAAAATAAATTTTTTTATTCAAGAATTACTGTGGCCAGTAATTGCAATATTTTTTTCTTTTCTCTTATTAATATATTTAGTTGTTTATTTATATTCAAATGTTTTAATTTAGAAAAGGAGAAATTATGGGAAAAAAAATAATGTCACCGATTATACCAAAAAATCTTGAAATAGAAGATGGAGATATTTTAGGGCTAATTGAAGATGAATTAATAGAATGTAAAAATATTAAAGATATTGTTATTAAAAATATAGAAACTAGTTATTTGAATATTAGAGGATCAATGATTACAGGGTTAGTATTTGATGAAGTTGATATAAAATCAATTGATGTTTCTAATACAATTTTTAGAAATTGCGATTTTTCAAATGTTGATTTTAGAGCTTCAATTTTTCATCAAGTAGAGTTTATAAATTGTAAATTAATTGGAACTAATTTTTCTGATTCAAATTTAACAAATGTAGTTTTTACTATTTCTAGAGCAGATTATTCTTATTTTAGATTTTCTGAATTAAAAAATGTAGAATTTAGTGAAACGACATTAATAAAAGCAGATTTTCAAGAATCAACGTTTAAAAATGTAATATTTAGTCAAAGTGTATTAAAAAGCATTCAATTTGCTGGTGTTAATTTAAAAGATGTTGATTTATCTAGTTGTCAAATTGATGGAATTTCTGCAAGATTGGAAGATGTTAAGGGTTTAATTATTGATATCTCACAATCTTCATATATAGCAAAGTTAGTTGGAGTTAATTTTAAGTGAAATATTTTTTTCTTTAATTACTTTCTTTTCCCATTTTCCAGTTTTATACATAATATAACCTACGAGAACTGTAATGAAATTGCTTAATATCATTGCATACCATACTCCAAAATAACTCAAATCTGTATAATTTTTAAAAATTATAATAATTGGTATTCGAAGAATCCATAATCTTCCAATCATTAAAAACATTGAAGACTTTGTATGACCAGAGCCTTGGAAAATTCCATTTAATATTTGGAAATATCCCATTAGAGGTAGAGAAAGTGTTATTAAGCGTACATATGGGATTCCTTGCTTAATAATTTCTTTGTCTGTAGTAAATAATAGTAAAATGCTATTTGAAAAATAGAGAATTACTATTCCACCTAATACAAGGAATATAGTTGACATGATGACACTAGTTTTTATACTTTTTTTAGCTCTACTTATTTGATTAGCACCAATGTTTTGCCCGACAATAGGAGCTAATGCACTACCAATTCCCATTGCTGGCATCATAATTAAAGAAGAAATTCTATTACCCAATGTAAAAGCTGTTAATGTTGCTTCTCCAAATGAAACTATAAAAATATTTAAAACCGCAAAGCCTAATGCTGCAGTTGATTGACCAATAGAGGCTGGAAGTCCAATTTGTAATAATTTTTGTAATAAATCTTTTTTAACTTTTAAATCAGATAATGAAAGTTGTAATTCATTACGCTTAGTAAAAAGTGTATAAATAGCAAATGTACCAAAAATACCGCGTGAAATTACTGTCGCTATAGCAGCACCTTTAATTCCTAAATTAAAAGTAAACATAAATATTGGATCAAGAAAAATATTTAGGATAACTGATGTTAATGTTATTATCATTGGAGTAAAAGTATCCCCTTCACCATTTTTAATACCATTATATGCAAACATCATAAACATTGTTGGCATTCCTAAAAACATAATTTCAAGGTATTTATCTGCGTAGATAAGCAAATCTCCTTTAGCTCCCATAAAAGATAATATTTCAAAACTGAAAATTGAGCCTATTATTCCAAAAATAATCGAAAAAATAATAGAAAATGTAATAATTTGTCCTGATAATTTTTTAGCTTTCTCTTCTTGATTAGAGCCAATATATTGCGATATTAATCCGCTACCTGCCATAGATATTCCTAAACCAAATGAAAGCATAAAGAAAATAATGGGCCATACAAAAGAAATTGATGCGATTTTATTTCCTGGAAGTTTCCCAATGAAAAAAATATCAGTTAGATTGTATATAGTTTGTATTAAATTATTTAGCATTATTGGAAGTGCTAAAGATAAAATAAGTTTTTTTATATTTCCATTTAATATTAATTCTTTTTTTTCTAAAAAATTCATACTAACTTCCTTTCAACATGAAAATTATAACATAAATCTAATAGTTAATAAAGATTGAGAAAAATGATTTTTTGAATTTTCATTTATATTTTGGGTATATATTTTAAGAAAGAAATAAAATGAAAGGAGCCGGAAATATGGAAGTGATTAATTTAGAGA
>JAYEHA010000228.1:877-2687 GCA_034659335.1 Bacillota bacterium | reverse complement strand
GTGTGAAATCGGATATTTAAAAGAAGCATATAGTTTATATACTAAAAATGTGAGATTAGATATTGATAATTCACATAACAATTCTAATCATGGTATCCATACTGCAGCGATGGGTGGTTCATGGCTTGGATTAGTATATGGATTTGGTGGCATGAGAATTAATAATAAAGGACTTTTTTTTAGTCCTAAAACTATTAGTGAATTAGGTTCTTATAGTTTTATTATTAAATATAAAAAAGGAACTTTAAAAGTAAGTGTTAGTTTAGATAATATCAAGTATGAGCTAATAAAGGGAAAGAAAATTATATTTTATAGTAACACTAAAAAGATTAAATTGAATAAAAAATTACCTTTAATTATAATTTAAAATGGAAGAAGATGATTTTATGAAAAAAATTACAATGAAAGATATTGCTGAAAAAGCTGGGGTTTCTAAAGCAACGGTATCAAGAGTGATTAATAAGACAAAACCAGTAAGTTTAGAGGTAAAAGAAAGAGTTGAAAAAATTATTGAGGAAAATAATTATAAACCTTCTGCTGTCGCTAGAAGTCTAGCTAATAGAGAAACTAAAGTTATTGGTTTAATAATACCTGATTTAAGTAATGCTTTTTATGCTGAGCTTGTAAGAGGTATTTCAAGAACTGCTCATAGTAAGGGTTATAATGTATTTTTATGTAATACATTTAAAGATCAGGAATTAGAAATGGAATTTCTTGAATTGTTAGATGAAAAAGAAGTAGATGCAATAATTTTAACTACTTTTCATACAACAGAAGTACAAAAAGATTTTATTAAAAAATTTAAAAAACCAGTAGTTACAGTTAATAGAAATTTTGAAGGTGAAAATTTGCCCATAGTTTCAAATATAGATATTGATAATTATAAGGCTTCTTATGAGGCGGTTAAGTATTTAATAGATATTAATCATAAAAAAATAGGTGTAATAAGAGCTGAAAAAGAAGATGAAACTTGTGTTGAAAGATTAGAGGGTTATAAAGATGCGCTAAGAGATAATCAAATAGAGTGTGATAAAAAATATATTATAGAATCAGATTTTCACTTTAAATCTGCATATAGTGGTATGATGAAAATTTTAAAATATGATGAAGTACCTGATGCTATGTTTTGTTTTTCTGATGAATTAGCAATGGGAGCAATAAGAGCTATTATTGATTTTGGATTAAATGTGCCAAATGATATTTCTATTATTGGTTTTGACGATATTCCTATGGCTAAAAGATTTATTCCGTCAATCACTACTATAAAACAACCTATTTTTAAAATGGGGAAAGTCGCAATGGAAACACTATACGGAATGATTATAGATAAAGAAAAAATTAGCGAAAAAAATATTATTTTAGATTATGAATTAGTTATTAGAGATTCTACTATAATAAGAAACTAAAAAAGCAGATGAATGATTTGAGAGTCAATAAACGGGTAACAATATAATGCTTTTATTAATTAGTATCTTTTTTACAATATTATTACAAATAGAGACTTAAATGTGAAATCTTTTTATATTATGATATAATGTCATTTATATAAGGAGAAGATTATGAAAAAGAAAATATTTTTTACAATTTTATTAATAATTTCAATGTTTCTTTTTATATCGTTTAGTTTTGCAAATACTAAAATAAAAGTGGGTTACTATGAAGATTATCCTTTAGTTTTTAAGGATGAAAGTGGTAACCCATCTGGCTTTTTTGTAAATATGATAAATGAAATGTTTAAAGATGAGGGTTATGAAATTGAGTATGTTTATGGTACTTGGAAAGATATGTTAGATTATTTAGAAAGTGGAGA
>JAYEHA010000228.1:0-867 GCA_034659335.1 Bacillota bacterium | reverse complement strand
AGTATTAGATATTTTAAAAAACGAAAAAAGAGATAAAATATATGATTTTAATAAAAACCCAGTATTACTTAGTTGGGGCAAAGTATGCGTAAATAGAGAATATAAAGTTGAGTCATTACTCGATTTAGAAGGTTTAAAAATTGGATATATGGATAGTGATTATTATGCTGTTGAAAAAGATGGGTTAATAGAAATGACTGATGTTTTTGGATTGAATGTAGATTATTATTCGTATAAAAGTTATAAGGATGTATTAGAAGCGGTAGAAAAAAATGAAGTTAATGCGGGAATTATAAATAAACTTACAGTAAATCAAATTTATGATTATAATAATATAAAAGACACATCAATAGTGTTTGCAGCTAATGGTGTAAAAGTTGCTTCATTAAATAACGAAAATGGAGAAATATTGTCAATTATTGATAAAAATCTTAATAAATGGAAAGATGATAAAAACTCTTTTTATTATAAAGAATATGAATATTGGTTTAATAGTATTATTAAAAGTTATTTAAAAGTGTTTTTTTATGAAAATGAAAGTAAAATTTTTTTAATGACGCTAATAATAATATCAATTATTACTATTTCAAGAGTAGATGCTAATTATAAATCAAAAAAATTAGTAATGGTTAATGAAGATATTTATAGTTTAGCAAATAAATTTGAAAATCTTATTAAATTTTTAAGTTTCAATATTAAAAAAGTGTATAAAAATGGTAATGATTTGTTTTTAGTCGAATTATTAAAAGAATCTTTTGAATTAGTTCCTGAAGCTGATTCAGGTTTAGTTTTTAAATTTTATAATGATAGAGTTAAAATTATTAATAGTGTTAATTATGAAAAATCCGATTTAAATGAAATTTGTAT
>JAYEHA010000227.1:0-2689 GCA_034659335.1 Bacillota bacterium | reverse complement strand
ATACGGTAATTCAGTATTAAATGAATTAACTCTATTTGAAATTTCTAATACTCCACAATAATCTTCAATATTATAAAAATATCCATCTTCTTCTATTTTTATTTCAGATTTCAATAATATTTTCTTTGTTTCTATTAAAACACTAGTTACTTCTTTCATTGCATTATAATCTGTTGAAATCAAATTATATTTTTTAGACAACATATCAACACTTAATAAATTGTTAATATCTGATGCAGTAGTTATAACTGGATTAGAATTAAGTAATGCGCTAATTTTTATAGCCAATTCATTAGCTCCACCTAAATGCCCAGATAATAAACTTATTACATTATTCTTTTTTTCATCTATAACAATAATTCCTGGATCTTTTGATTTATGAGTTAAAAATGGTGCAATTGTTCTAACAACTATTCCAGTTGCCATTATAAATATTACTTGTTCATATTGATTAAAAATGTTTTTTATAGTACCTTTAAAAGATTCATTAAATGGTTTAGAATATATATCTACTTTAAAATTTGCTTTCTCTCTAATTTCAACTGCAACGCTATTCCCTTTTTTTGTTAAAGACACTACCGCTATCACTTTTTTGCCTTTCTATATTCATGTGTAAAACTCGGATCATAAAGCTTTGAAAGTTCATATTTATCACCTAAAAAATCTCCCACTAATATTTGAGCTGTTTTAGTAATATTTTCTTCTTTAACTTTTATATAGATATCTTCAAGTGTCCCAATAACTATTTTTTGATCTGGCCAACTTGCCCTTTGTACAACAGCTACTGGAGTAGTTTTTTTATAATGAACTAAAAGCTCTTTTACAACAATTTCAATTTTTTGTACAGATAGAAATATTGCCATAGAAGTCTTATGAGATGCTAAATCTCTAAGTTTCTCAAGTTCCGGAACTTTAGTTCTCCCTTCGATCCTTGTGCATATAATAGTTTGAGAGACTGAAGGTAAAGTAAATTCTTTTTTTAATGCTGCTGCTGATGCGACAAAAGAACTTACTCCTGGAATCACTTCATATTTAATACTTAATTTTTCTAATATATCCATTTGCTCTCTAATAGCACCATATATACTTGGATCTCCTGTATGAACTCTTGCTACTGTTTTATTTAGAGAAATACTTTCAGTCATCACATCAATTACTTCATCTAATGACATTTTTGCACTATTATAAATTTTAGCTGATTTTTTTCTATCTTCTATCACTTCTATTGGAACTAATGAACCAGCATAAATAATCGTATCTGCTTCTTTAACAATTCTCTTTCCCTTTACTGTTATTAATTCTGGATCCCCAGGTCCTGCTCCTATAAAATAAACTTTAGACATTAAATCCTCCTTTTTTAATAATTATTGTAGATAAATAAGGTAACTTCTCATTTTCTAATGTTTTTATATCTCTAATTAACATCTCGTCATCAGTACCTACCTTTGATATAAGCATAAATTTATCTTCTAAATTATTTTCTTTTAACATTTTAATAATTTCTATTGGATTATTTGATGGTTTCATTAAAACTAAATTTTCATTATTTTTTATAGCTTCATTTAATTGATTTTTATCATTTTTTCTTACCGGTATTATTTTTAATGATTCTTCCCAAAGCATAAGTGGTTGTTGTATTTCGCTAGCAACTGCGCAAAACGACGTTATTCCTGGTATGATTTCTAATTCCATTAAGGCTTTATTAATATACGGTAATGTATACATAAATGTACTATATACCGTAGTATCTCCCAAAGTGATAAATGCAATATTTTTCTTTTTTTCTAAATACGAATTAATTATTTCCCCATTTTTTTGCCACATGTTTTCAAGTTCATTTTCATCATAAACCATTGGATATAGTAAATTTACAATTTCAAGTTTTTCATTTTCTATATGCTCTTTAATAATATTAAAAGCGAAACTCTCTGAAGTTAAACTCTTAATTGGACAAAGTAAAATATCTACTTCATTAATAATTCGCTTACCTTTTATTGTTAAATATTCCGAATCTCCAGGTCCTACCCCTATACCATATAATTTACTTTTCATTTAATATTCCCCTTTTATAATATTTACTTGATTATTTGATATCATCATTGTTATATCTTTAATAAATTTCCCCTTTGAAATACTTACTGACGCCAAATCTATTTTCATTCCCTTTCTTCTCATAAATTCTATTGCTTTATATGTATTCTCAATAGTTATTGTATTAATAACTACTATTTTTGCTTTTTTTATCACTTTTTCTAAAATCTCTTCCATATTCCCACCAGAACCACCTATTATAACCTTATTATATTCAAGGTTTAATATACTTTCTGGTGCTAGACCATGAATCACTTCTATATTATTTAATTTAAATTTTTCAATGTTTTTATATATAAGATCTACTGCTTCTTTTTTTCGTTCAACTGCAATCACTTTACCACGAGATAATAAAATCCCACATTCAATCGATAAAGAACCCGTTCCTGCTCCAATATCAAGCACAATATCATTTTCTTCTAAATCTAATTTTGAAAGTGTTATAACGCGAACTTCTTCTTTAGACATCGGAACTTTACCGCGTATAAATAACTCATCTTTAATTCCACATGTTATTTTACTCAATTTCTATCACCACCACAGATAAACTAGAATATTTCTCATTAATTATTGAATCAATATTATATTCTCCAATTTT
>JAYEHA010000226.1:0-2713 GCA_034659335.1 Bacillota bacterium | reverse complement strand
GAATAGTATTATTTCTTTTGAGAGAGCATTATATAAATTAGATAGTAAATTAAAGGCAAGTGAAAATATTGTAATTGAAAATGTAGAATTGGGTTATGTGTTAGGGAATGATATATTTATTCAAAATATACAATCTGGAGAGGCTTTTCCATATTACAAATTTTATTTAAATGATGGTAGAGAAATTTATATTGAAGCAATTGATAATTATAGGGGAGAAATATGAAATTTGAATTTTGTTCTTTGGCAAGTGGGAGTAAAGGAAATTCGCAGTATATAGCTACAAATAGTATGGGTATTCTAGTAGATGCAGGTATGAGTGGGAAGTATATTGAAAATGCATTAAAAAAAATAGATAGAAATTTTGATAAAATAGTGGCACTTTTAGTTACTCATGAACATAGTGATCATATTTCAGGTATTGGTGTTTTAATGAGACGATACGATTTACCACTTTATGTTAATGAAAAAACTTGGGATGCTATGAAAAATAAAATTGGTAAAATTAATATAGAAAAAGTAAATATTATTGAAAATGATGTTTGTTTTAATATAGGAAAGATAAAAATAAATTCATATCCAATTTCGCATGATGCTAATGATCCAATTGGGTTTATTTTTGAATATAATAATAAAAGAATTTCACTTGCAACTGATTTAGGTTATGTATCCGATCAAATTATTGAGAAAATTAGTAATGTTGATTTATTATTTCTTGAATCAAATCATGATGTTGAAATGCTTAAAGCAGGGAGTTACCCATATTATTTAAAAAGAAGAGTTTTAAGTATGGAAGGACATCTTTCTAATGACGAAGCAGGGAGAGTAGCAAAAGAGGTAATAAGATTTGGACGAGTTAAGCACATACTTTTAGCGCATTTGAGTAGAGAAAATAATTTTCCTGAATTAGCATTTGAAACAGTTAAAACAATATTACAAGAAGGAAATATAGAAGTTGGAAAAGATATTGATTTGCATATGACGTATCGTGATGATATAAGTAAATTATTTAGTCTTTAGTATGGAGTGGTTAAAATAAAAATAACGATAATTAGTATTGGGAAAGTAAAAGAAAAGAATTTTTTAGGTTCGATTAATGATTACACTAAGAGATTAACTAGATATACAAAAGTGGAATTTATTTCTTTAAAGCAAGGTCATACATCGCAAGAGATGAGTGATAAGGATATTATCAATGTAAAAGAAGATGAAGGGTTAAGGATAATTGAAAGATTAGCTCAAAGAGATTATGTAGTTGCTTTAGATTTAAAGGGTAGTGAATTAACTTCTGAAGAGTTTTCAAAAAAGATTCAAAAATTACGAGTTAGCGGAAAATCAAATATTACATTTATTATTGGCGGTTCACATGGATTAAGTGAAAGAGTGTTAAAAAGAGTTGATTATAGAATTTGTTTTTCTAAAATGACATTTCCCCATAAATTAATGAAAGTTATTCTTGTAGAGCAAATATATAGAGCATTTAAGATAATTAATAATGAACCGTATCATAAATGATATAATTATTAATGATTCGTTCCTTATAGAAGATATTATTTAATCTACTTTTTTTAGTTAATCATAAAAATTAATAAAAAAATTAATAATACTTAACAATCAAATAAAAAAGACGATAATTTAAATGGAAGCTAGTATATGAGAATATAAGGGTGATAATGTGAATGGTTATAAGAAGCGATGGAAATTTTTACTTTTTTCACTAGTAAATACAATGATATTTCTTGCAGGGAATGTTTTTATTAAAAAAATAAATAATTATAGAATTTATCCAAGTGATATTTCTTTTTCGATAATATTTGGTGTAATATATGGCTTAATTTTAGCATATTTAGTTATTGGCTATTTTAATCAACAAAAAGAAACTGTTGAGTTGGATTATGAGGTTCAATCAAGTTTGGAGCAATTAGAAGCTTTTAATGAAGAATTACTTGCACAAAATGATGAATTAGAATCATTCGCTAATATTATTTCAGATAAAGAAAAAGAATTAAAAGAAATAATTAATTTGTCGCCAATGCATATTTTTTTAAAAGATGATAGTGGTAAATATTTATTATGTAATAAATCTCATGCAAATTTTCTTAATCTTGATGTAAATAATATTGAGGGAAAAAATCAAAAGGATATGGAAGTTTTTTCGGAAGATAAAATTAAAAAATTTGCTTCAACAGATAAGAATGTTTTAAATGAAAATATATCATATGATTATATTGAAAAAATAGAAAAAGATAATGAAGAAATGTATTTTAGAATTTATAAAATACCAATTGAACTTTCGGAAGATTCAAAAGAAATTTTAGTGATTGCACAAGATATTACTGATTTAGAAAATATGAAGATTGAAATTGAAGAAAAAAATAATAAGTTAATTATTGATAATAATGAGTTATTGAGACTTAATAATGAGACTAATAGATTGGCAAATGATTTTGAAAAAATTATAAAACTTATTACGGGATCATTAGAATATCAAAATGATGATGAATATTTAAGAAGTGTTTTTGATGTATCGTTAAATTTTATTTCAAATGCAGATTCAGGTGCAGTTTTTATATATGAAAATGACGCAACTACTTTTATTAAAACAAAGGGATTAGATAATGGTGTTTATAATATTGAAAAGTTAAATAAAATGAAATTAAATATGCCCGTGAAAAATGAAGTTAAAATAGTATTTGATAATGAAAAAATATAT
>JAYEHA010000225.1:0-2729 GCA_034659335.1 Bacillota bacterium | reverse complement strand
TATATAGATATAATAATATGTTATGGTTATTTTAGAAAGGTTGGTAATTATGAAAACGTTTAGAACAAATCCAAAAGAATTTGAGGATAAGGCTGAAATATTGAAAGCTATTTCAAATCCGTCAAGATTGTGTATAGCGCATGCATTATTGACAAATGGTGCATGTAATGTCTCTGATATGCAAAATTGTCTTGATAAAGCTCAGTCAACTGTTTCTCAACATGTTTCAAAATTAAAATCTGCAAATATAATTACTGGAGAAAGAAGAGGTAAAGAGATTTATTATTCTTTAAAAAATGAAGATGTTAAGAAAATAATTGAAATATTTTTTAAAGAATAATAATAGTGAGTATTATTAAAAAAAGGAGAGTTATTATGAAAAAAGTTGATTTATTGGTAATTGGTGGTAGTGCTGGAGGAATATTATCTGCTACAACAGCTAGAAAAGTATATGGAGATATATCAATAGCTGTTATAAGAGATACTAATTCTGTTATGATTCCTTGTGGTATTCCTTATATCTTCGGAACATTAAAAGATACTAAAAAGAATCTTATTCCAGATGGAGCAGTTACTAATAGTGACATTGAATTAATCATTGACAGAGTTACAAAAATAAATAGAGAAGAAAAAAATGTTGTGACTAGAGATGGCGAAACTATAGAATATAAAAAATTAATTATTGCTACTGGTTCATTACCATTTATTCCTTCATTTATTCCTGGACATGATTTAGAAAATGTATATCCAGTACTGAAAGAAGAAGAATATTTAAATGAAGTTTTAAAGAAATCTGCAGCAGCTAAAAATATTGTTGTAATTGGTGGAGGATTTATTGGTGTTGAGTTTGCAGAACAGTTTGCTACTAATGGTAAAAATGTTACTCTAGTTGAACTTGCTGATGCATGTGTTGGTGCTGCATTTGATAAAGAATATACTGATGAATTAGAAGCTAAATTAATAGAAGGTGGAATAGATGTACGAACTGGTTCAAAAGTTGTTAAAATCAATGGAGAAAAAGCTGTTGAATCAATAGAATTAGAAAGTGGAGAGAAAATTGATGCTGATTTAGTAATTTTAGGACTTGGTGCTAGACCAAATGGTGAATTAGCTAAAGAAGCTGGAATTGAAGTTACTAATCGTGGAGCAATTATTGTTGATCAATATACTAGAACAAGCGATCCTGATGTATTTGCTGTTGGTGACTGTGCTATTAAAAAATGTTTCTTTACAGGTAAAGATGTTCCGATTTTATTGGCTTCAACTGCTACTGCAGAGGCTAAAATTGCAGGAAGTAATGCTTTTGAATTAAGACTTGTTAGAGAAAATAAAGGTACAATTAGTGCTTTTGCTACAAAAGTATTTGGTAGAACATTTGCTGCTGCAGGTTTAACAGAAGCTATGGCAAAAAGTGAAGGTTTTACTCTTGTTACGGGTGAAACAAAAACGTTTGATAAACATCCTGGGAATTTACCTGGAGCTCAAATGCTTAATGTTAAATTCATATTTTCAAAATGTTCAGGTGTTATATTAGGAGCTCAAATTTCTGGTGGAGATTCAGCTGCTGAAATGATTAATGTACTTAGTTTATCAATTCAAAATGGTATTACGGCATCTCAACTTAATACATTCCAGGCAGCAACACATCCATTAGTTACTGCTTCTCCTGTTGCATATCCAATTAATGCAGCTGCAATGGATGCAGTTAGAAAAAATTGTGCAATATTAAATGCTGCAGAAAATCAATAAAAATCAAAAAATATAATGTAAAAAAATCAACTAGTTTAACTGGTTGATTTTTTGCATTAAGTTAATAAATTCGTGTATAATAGTATTAAAGGAAAATATAAAGGGAGAAAAATTATGAAATTAAAAGTATTAATTGATAATAATACATTAATAGATAGGTATTTTATTGCAGAGCCTGGAGTTTCTTATTATATTGAAGATGATGAAACAAAAATTTTATTTGATGTGGGGTATTCTGATGCATTTATAAAAAATGCGAATAAAATGGATATTAGTTTAATAAATCTTAATTATTTAGTAATTTCACATGGGCATCTTGATCATACTTGGGGATTAATGCCACTTTTTAGTTTATATGCTGAAAGAGTTTTTGAAGATATGAAATTCAATAAACCAAAATTAATTGCACATGAAACAGCATTTTATAGTAAAACTTTTAATGGTGATGAAATTGGGAGTTTATTAATGGAAGATAAATTAAAAAATTATTTTCCTTTAGAATTATCAAATGAGCCAAAATGGATTACTAAAAATATTGTTTTTTTAGGTGAAATTGAAAGAACAAATGATTTTGAAAATAAAACACCTATTGGAAAAATTCATCATAATGGAGCTACTAAAGATGATTATTTGCTGGACGATTCCGCAATGGCATATAAAACAGATAAGGGAATTGTAGTAATTACAGGTTGTTCTCATGCAGGCATTTGCAATATTATTGAATACGCTAAGAAAGTATGTAATGATGATAGAATTATTGATGTAATAGGTGGATTTCATTTACTTAATCCAGAAAAAGAAGTAATGGATAAAACAGTTGAATATTTTAGTAATCAAAATATTAATTTAATTCATGCATGTCATTGTACAGATTTACAATCTAAAATAAAATTATCAAAAGTTGTTAAACTTGAAGAAGTGGGTGTGGGTTTAGAATTAGAGTATTAAATATTTTTTACTAGTAATTATTATAAAAAACT
>JAYEHA010000224.1:0-13300 GCA_034659335.1 Bacillota bacterium | reverse complement strand
TTAAAATGTTAAAAGTCCCACCGTTAAATAAACCCTAACTATTTCATTTTTTATATATTACTACTTCATCTAACTTATCTACTTCATTAAGTCTCACTTTAACTATCTCATCATTACTCGTAGGAACATTTTTACCAACATAATCAGGTCTTATTGGCAATTCTCTATGACCTCTATCAACTAATACAGCTAATTGTATAATTTTAGGCCTTCCAATGTCCATCAATGCATCCATAGCAGCTCTAACAGTACGACCAGTATAAATAACATCATCAACTAATACAACCTTCTTATTATCAATATCAATTTTATTAATTTCATGTTTCCCTACAGTTGGATTATCGCCTATCTTTGATAAATCATCTCTATACATTGAAATATCAATACTTGAAACTAAAATGTTAATATTTTCAATTTCAAATATTTTTTGCGCTATTCTATTTGATAAGGGCACACCACGCGTAAGTATTCCAACAATAATCAAATTATCAGTTCCTCTATTATTTTCAATAATTTCATGCGCTAAACGCGTTACAGTTCTATCTATCGCTTTATCATCTAATATATTTGCTTTAAACCGCACATTTATCACCTTACCTAATATCTTTAACTTTTCTTAAAATAGTCTTAAAATGTTCTGGTAGCTCTGAATTAAATTCAATATACTCTTTTGTTGTCGGATGAATAAATCCAAGTGTTTTAGCATGTAATAACTGTCCATCCCACTTCACTTTTTCCTTGTTTCTACCATATACTTGATCTCCTACAATTTGATGATTAATATATGCCATATGAACTCTAATTTGATGAGTTCTTCCAGTTTCTAATTGAAGCTCAATTAAAGTATATTTACTAAAACGCTCAATAACCTCAAAATGTGTAACAGCATTTTTCCCTCCTGCTATAACAGCCATTTTCAATCTATTTTTTTTATCTCTTGCTATTGGTGTTGTAATAGTTCCTCTAGCCTGCGTAATTGTTCCATGTACAATAGCATAATACTTTCTAGTAGTCGTATGCTCTTTTAATTGTTCTGCCAAAAAGTTATGTGCATAATCATTTTTAGCAATCATTAATAATCCTGATGTATCTTTATCAATTCTATGAACTATACCAGGTCTTCTAACTCCATTTATTGAAGATAATTTATCAGTATGATACATTAATGCATTAACTAAAGTCCCTTCCCAGTTGCCAGGTGCAGGATGTACTACCATACCTTGTTTTTTGTTAACAATAATAATATCATCATCTTCATATACAAAATCTAATTCAATATCTTCTGCTTTAATATTTAAATCTTTTGCTGGTGGAATTTCAACAATTATTTTATCGTCAGTTTTAACTACATTTTTTTTATTTGTAACTAATTCCCCATTTATAAATATATGTTCCTCTTCAACAAGCTTCTGAATATACGATCTAGATAGCTTATCAGTCAAAGAACTTAGCGCCTTATCAATTCTAACATTATTATATTCTTCTATTACTAAAACTTCAATTTTTTCCATACATTTCTCCTTATAAACAATTCAAATAATAGTATATAATGTATTAATAAATTAATCAATAGAATTCACAAAATAATTTAAAACCGGTAGCTTGCAAGTTTGTTATCATATTATATAAGTTGCATTTTTAATTTTTTCTGTATAAAATGATATTATAGATAATATTAACAAGGGGAGATATTTATGCTAAATATTTTTATACAATTAGTTTATAGAGTTGGATTTATTATTATGATTGCTTTTATCTTTTCTCGAGTAACTATAACAAAAAAATTTTTACAATCACATAATCAAACTACAAATAATAAAATATTTATTGGTTTATTTTTTGCATTACTTAGCATTATAGGTACATATACTGGCATATCATTTCATGGTGCAATAGTTAATACACGAGTGATAGGAGCAGTTGTTGGCGGATTGTTAGGCGGACCAATTACAGGACTTCTTGCTGGTTCAATTGCAGGCATGCATCGGTTTTTAATAGATATTAATGGTTTTACAGCCATTAGTTGTGCACTATCAACTACTCTAGAAGGATTACTTGCAGGCCTATTATCTAAAAAGTTTTACGATTCAAATGATAGAATTTCATTTGCTATTGCTGTAGGAATAATGGCCGAAGTACTTCAAATGATTGTAATTCTTTTAGTTTCAAAACCCTTTTCAGACGCATTAAATTTAGTCCTAATCATTGCTCTTCCAATGATATTTATGAATTCAATTGGTATTGGAATATTTATAAACATTATTGAAAATATTAGAAAGATTGGAGATATTGAAGGTGCTTTCAGATCATACCAAACCTTATTAATTGCTGATAAAACTTTAGGTCAATTAAGAAACGAACTAGATTATGAATCCGCAAATAATATCGTCAGTACAATATATGAATCAACTGATTTTGACGCTGTTTCAATAACAGACAAAGAAAAAATACTTGCACATATAGGTCTTGACTCTAAAAATCACTTGCCAGGTCAGTTAATCGAAAATGAAACAATTAAAAAAAATGTTTCATGCAAAGAAATTGATACTATAAGTATCTGTGAAACTACAGGTGATTCATATAAAAACTGTAATTTAAAAAAAGTTTTAATTTCTCCACTTATTGTCAACAATAAAATTATTGGAATATTAAAGCTCTATAAAAAAAATGATTTAGCACCTTCTAATTCAGAAATTGCGCTTGCAAAAGGTTTAGGCAATATTTTTTCCACTCAACTAGAGTTATCTGAATTAGAATATCAAAAAAACTTAAGAGTAAAAGCTGAACTACATGCTCTACAAGCTCAAATTAACCCACATTTTTTATTTAATGCAATAAATACCATAGTTTCATTAACTCGAACAAATCAAGATAAAGCACGAGAATTACTAATTTATTTAAGTGATTATTTTAGAAGAAATATGAATAACACTAATGACCTTATATCACTTGAAGAAGAATTAAATCACGTTAATGCATATTTAAAAATCGAAAAAACACGATTTGAAGATAAATTATCAGTCATTATTAACAATAAAACTAAAGAAATAATTTTTGTTCCACCATTGATAATTCAACCCATAGTTGAAAATGCAATTAAACATGGAATTTTAAAGAAACTAGAAGGTGGTACAATTTCACTTGAAATTTTTACAAAAGATAATTTGCTACAAATTATTGTTCAAGATAATGGAATTGGGATAAATAGTGATAAATTAATAGAAATTAATAAATTCAACTCTCACTCAATTGGAATTAATAATGTCTATAGAAGGTTAAAAACAATATTTCATGAAAAAGCTTCATTTGAAATAAATAGTACCATTGATATTGGTACTACAGTTATTATTACTATACCAATAATCAAAAGTATTAATATTAAAGGCGGTTTATATGATTAATTGTATAATTATTGATGATGAAAAACATGCAAGAATAGAACTAATATATCATTTAAATAAATTTAAAAAACTTTCTGTTATTGCAGATTTTAGTAATGAAATTGATGCAATAAATTTTATTAAGAAAAACACAGTCGATTTAGTATTCTTAGATATTACTATGATTACATCAAATGGTATAGATACCGCCCAAAAAATCAAATCGCTAGATTTAAACAAAATCCCTTATATTGTATTTGTTACTGCATACGACGAATACGCTGCTAGAGCTTTTGATTTAGAAGCAATTGATTATATTTTAAAACCAATTAATGAAAAAAGATTTGATAAATGTATAAACAAAGTACTTCATATTTTCGAAAAAAATAATTTGAAAAAAGATTATTTTAATACAACTAACAATAAAGATATTATTAGCTTAAGTAAAAACAATATTGTTTATCCTATTAAAAAAAATCTAATTAAATTAGTCTATATCGAAAACAGAACATTAATAATCGAAACAACAAAAGGCAAATTTATAGTAACAACTTCACTCAATGAATTCGAAGAAAATCTATCAAGTAATATTTTCTTTAGAGTTCATAGATCTTTTTTAATAAATATTAATTATATTGAGGAAATTATTCCTTGGTTTAATTCCACATATAAAATTAAAATTACTGATATTGATATGGAAATACCAATAAGTCGTAATCAAACACATAATTTCAAAAAAATAATGAACATAATATAACAACTTTATTACATTTAAGACACAAATTATTACACTTCAAACATTTTTACACGTTTATCACCCTATTTCTAGTATACTTTTATTAAAAGAGAGTATTAGAAATGGGGTTTTTAATTGGAAAATTATATTGAAATTTTAAAGGAAAAATTAGAAAAGTTTTATGACTTAGAAGAAAATGTTTCTTTTGGCGAAACTACTTTCGATTTAGTAGCTATATTTAATCAGAAAAATGCTAGATATTTTTTACTAAAAGAATTAGAATATTATTCTTTTGATACTAATGAATATATTCTTTTTAAAAAAATCAATAACAAAATAGATTTTTTGAATTTTCATGAATTGCTGAAAAATAATTTAAAAGATATTATTGTTGTAGATAAAAATCATATGTCAAGTATTATAACTATACTTATTGAAAAATCGTTTCCTATTGATGATGGAACTATAAAAAAAATCAAAAAATTTAAATTTCATAAAAGTTTCAAGTTTGGCTTAGAAGGTTGGGTAAATGTCAGATTCATAGTCATTGATACCGATCTTAATAAAGGCTATAGCAATAAATTTGGTAAAAAGGAACTTGCTAAGTTTTTAAACAACTAGGTCATTAATATATATTTATAAAAGGAGGAACAAATGAACGCTATTTTTTTAATGTTATTTTCAGTAGTAGTATTTTTAATTGCTTATGCAACGTATGGTAAATATTTAGTAGAAAAATGGGGCATTGATGAATCAATAGAAACACCTGCCCATAAACTAAATGACGGAGTCGATTACGTTCCAGCAAAAGCACCGGTATTATTAGGACATCACTTTTCTTCAATCGCAGGAGCTGGCCCAATTGTAGGACCAATTGCTGCAGCAATTTTCGGTTGGTTACCAGCAATGTTATGGATCGTAATTGGATCTATCTTCTTTGGTGGAGTTCATGATATGGGTTCATTATTTGCATCAGTTAGACATGACGGTAAATCACTTGGCGAAGTAATCGGCGCAAATATTGGTAAAACCGGAAAGAAATTATTTGCAATCTTTGCATGGCTTACATTACTTTTAGTTATCGCTGCATTTACTAACATTGTTGCAAATACATTTGTAGCAGTACCAGCAGCAGCTACAGCATCTGTACTATTTATTATACTTGCAATAGGTTTTGGATATTTTGTTTATAGTAAAGGTGTTAGTTTAACAATAGGTAGTGTTATTGGTGTTGCTTTGTTAATATTTGCTATTTACTTAGGTCAGGTATTCCCATTAGCTATTAGTAAAAATGCTTGGATGATTATTTTATTAGGATATATCTTTGTTGCTAGTGTTACTCCAGTGTGGATTTTACTTCAACCTAGAGATTATTTGAATTCATTTTTATTATATGCTATGTTAATTGGTGGAGTTATTGGTATTATATTTATGGCGCCAGCAATCCAAACGCCAGCCGTGACAGGATTCGTAGTTAACGGTCAATTCATTTTTCCTATGTTATTTGTAACTATTGCTTGTGGTGCTGTATCAGGCTTCCATGCTTTAGTTGGTTCAGGAACAACATCTAAACAAGTTGATAATGAAAAAGATATTAAATTAATTGGTTATGGTTCAATGTTAATTGAAGGTGTATTAGCAACTATAGCAATTATAACTGCAACATATCTTGGCGCAGATAAATTTGCTGAATTATTAGGAAACGGTGGCCCAGTAAATGTATTCTCTGATGGTCTTGGTAACTTTATGACTTCATTTGGTTTACCTTTAGCTATAGGTAAAAGTTTTACTGCATTAGCAATTTCTGCATTTGCATTAACTTCACTTGATACTGCTACTCGTTTAGCAAGATTCATTTTCCAAGAAATGTTTGATACTGAGGGTGAAACTTCAGTTATGACAAATAGATACGTTGCAACTGGTATTACAGTTATTTTAGGTGGTGCTTTAGCATTTAAAGGTTGGTCAGTAATTTGGCCAGTATTTGGATCTGCAAATCAATTATTAGCTGCGCTTGCATTATTAGCTTTAGCTATTTGGTTAAAAAAATCTGGAAGACCATACAAAATGGCTCTTTATCCAATGATATTTATGTTCGCTGTTACTTTAACTGCATTAGTATTATTAATAAAAGCTAATCTTACAAACTATATATTATTAGCATTCGCACTAGCTTTATTCATATTAGCATTTATATTAATGTTTGAAGCTAAAAAAGCATTTACTGAAGCTGAAGCTAATTCAATAAATAAATAAACAAATATAACTTAAAGAAAAATAATTATATAATATTAAATCCTATAGATGAAATTTCATTGTGTAGCTATAGGATTTTTATTATATAATTAAATAAGACGATTGGAGAAGATATGAATAAGATATTAACTTTTTTAAAAACTTCAGTTAAAAACTTTGAATTGTTCTTTGAAGGCGCATTAGATTTAAAACAACATTCAACTTCTCATATTGAAATAGAAATTAACAACACAGAAGATGAATTCTTAATACTTTGCTTTGGTGACCTTTTAGGTATAGATATACCAACTAGCTATTACGCATTAGAACTATTGCCATATATGGAAGAATCACTAACAGATTGGCAAAAAAGAATGCTTGATTCAAAATCAATATGGGAACAAAAAGGTGGAGACTTGGATGTAGATCCTTAATGGAGGGATATTTATGAATAATATAATTTTTTTTGGTGGAAAAGGTGGCGTTGGAAAGACAAGTTGCTCATCAGCTTTTGCAATTAGCAAAACTAAGCAAAATTTAAAAGTTTTATTAGTCTCAACTGACCCTGCTCATTCTATCTCTGATTTATTTAATGTTACTATTGGTGATCAAATTGTAAAACTAGCAGATAATTTATTTGGATATGAAATTGATGCTCAAAACGAAAGCGAAAAATATATTTCTTCAATAAGAAAAAATTTAAAAAGAATTTTAAGTCCAATAATAATTGAAGAACTAAATAAACAATTAGATGCTGCCAGTGTTTCACCTGGATCACATGAATCAGCACTTTTTGATAAAATGATTCAAATTATAATTGATGAAAGTGAAAACTTTGATTTAATAATCTTTGATACCGCTCCTACAGGACATACCGTAAGATTATTATCTTTACCTGAAATTTTAGGTGCATGGATTGATAGTTTAATGAGAAAAAGAAGAAAAACACTTAAATTAAAAACAATGGTTAGTAATGTAAATCAAGTTGAAAAAGAGAATGATCCAATTTTAAAAATTCTTCAAAAAAGAAAAGATATTATGGAAAAAGCTAGAAAAATCATGGTTGATGATAAAAAATTAGCCTTTATGTTTGTACTTAATGCCGAAAAATTACCAATAGAAGAAACTAAAAAAGCAATAAAAATATTAACTAAATATAATATACCAGTTAATAATTTAGTAGTTAATAAAATTCTTCCAGATAATCCAACCAATGAATTCTGGATAACTAAAAAGAAACAAGAAAAAAAATATCTAAATAAAATCTACACTATGAATATTAATAAAGTTTATGAAATACCAATGTTTAAATTTGATATGGATGAAAATACTATTTATGAAATGGCTAAATATTTTTAAGATTACTCTCACAGGTAATCTTTTTATTTATATAATAAAATTTTGCATTTGACAATATTCATCATTCCATATAAGATAATTTTAGTTTGAATAAAAAATTATTATAAGGAGACTAAATATGTTATTCCCTATTGAATATAGTAAACTAGATATATCAAAATTTATTTTCATTGATGTACGAAGTGAAAAAGAATTTGAAAAAGAAACAATTCCCGGTTCAATAAATATCCCGATTTTTAATAATGAAGAACGCGAACTTGTTGGCACTACATATAAAAAAAATCCAAGCAGTGATTCAAAATTACTTGGTGTTTCTATAGTTTCTAAGAAACTTCCAAAATTATACGAAAAATTGATTAAATTAAAATACGAAAATAAAAAAAATATTATTATTTTTTGTGACAATGGTGGAATGAGAAGTTCTTCAATAGCACTTTTAATGCATAGCACCGGTGTAAATATCAATTATTTAAAAGGCGGGTATAAAGCATACCGCAAATTTATTAGAGAAGATCTTCCTAAGTTAAATGATGAAGTCACTTATATTGTCTTACATGGAAAAACTGGAAGCGGTAAAACAATATTGCTTCATAAATTAGAAGAACTCAATCTAGATGTTTTAGATTTAGAAGGTGCCGCTAATCATAGAGGTTCTTTACTTGGTAGTGTTGGACTTGGAAATTGTAATACTACAAAACAATTTGAATCAAATATTTACAATACACTCATTAATAGAAATTCAAATCATCTTTTTGTTGAAGCTGAAAGTAGAAAGATAGGAAAGGTATATGTCCCAGAGTATATTCACTCTAAAATGAAAAATGGAATTCATTTATATATCGAAACGCCTATAGAACTTAGAGCTTCACTATTAGTTGATGAATATATTACTAATGATAAATCAATAGACGAATTAATTTATGGAATTAATTTAATGAAAAAACATATGAAAAATTCAGATGCTGAAAAGTTAATAAATAATTTAAGATCAAATAAAGTCACAGATGTTGCAATAACACTTATGAAAGATTATTACGATCCAATGTATTTGCATAGTTCAAATAAATATAACTTTATAAATACTTTTAATGTAATAAATTTTAATACTACTGCCAACGAAATTAATAACTGGTATAAATCAACTATTAATATATGTGAGAAATAATTATATGAAAAAAAATTAATAGAATGCTCTTAATAGTAATTTCAACACTTTTCAAAAGTAAAAATGCATCTCAATGAGATGCATTTTTATTAAGCATTATTTTCTATTTCTTCTTCTATTTCTCCTGTTTGACATTGCTCTGTCATTTCAGCAATAACTTTTTTATCAATTAATTTTTCTAAATGATCAACAGGTAATCCATGAATCATTCGTATTTTATATTCAATTTCATTTCTAATATCTTCATTCTCAATTAAAAATTCTTTAGAATTTTCTTGACCTTGACCTAATCTGATTTCACCATAACTATACCAAGCTCCAGCTCTTTCTACAACTTCAGCAGTTAATCCAGCAGATAAAATATTTCCCTCTTTTGATATACCTTTGCCATACATTATATCAAACATTGCCTCCTTAAAAGGAGCAGCAACTTTATTTTTAACAACTTTTACTCTAGTTTTAGTACCAATAATTTCTTTATTATCTTTAATACTATCTTTTTTTCTAATATCTAATCTAACTGAAGAATAAAACTTAAGAGCTCTACCTCCTGATGTAGTTTCAGGATTTCCAAAAACTATACCTATCTTCATTCTTAATTGATTAATAAAAATAATTGTTGTACCAGCTTTTTTAGAAATTCCAGCTAATTTTCTTAAAGCCTGAGACATAAGTCTAGCTTGTAAACCCATGTGACTATCACCCATTTCGCCACTTATTTCTGCTTTTGGAACTAATGCTGCAACCGAATCTACTACTATTAAATCTATCGCACCACTTCTAACTAAAGCATCTACTATTTCAAGCGCTTGCTCACCATTATCTGGTTGAGAAACAATTAAATTATCAATATCCACTCCTATGCTTCTAGCATATTTGGGATCTAGCGCATGCTCAGCATCCACAAAGGCTGCTACTCCACCACTTTTCTGTGCTTCAGCAATTGCATGTAAACTTAATGTTGTCTTACCCGAAGATTCTGGCCCATATATTTCAATAATTCTTCCTTTTGGAAGTCCACCCACGCCTAAAGCAATATCTAACTCTAATGAACCAGTTGATACACTTTCAACATCCATTCTAGCAGATTCATCTCCTAATCTCATTATAGAACCTTTACCGAACTGTTTTTCTATTTGACTAAGTACACTATCAATCGCTTTAGCTTTATTCTGTAAATCAGTTGTCATATTATCACTCCTTTTTTGAACATTTGTTCTTTATATGATATATTATATAACATTATAACAAATTGTCAATTACTATTTTTTGAGAAATAAAATTAAATACCTTTTTGCAAGTTCTTATCCTAATTTCCGTTCTATTACCCCTAAAATTATTTCTAATAATATATATATTATCAAATATCTTTATTCCAATATACACAAGCCCCACTGGCTTCTCAACAGACCCGCCATTTGGACCTGCTACACCTGTAATAGCGATAGCTATATCAGTATTCATTTTATCATTTAAACCCGTTAACATTTCATTAACGACCTCATAACTAACAGCACCAAACTCTTTAAGCGTTTCTTTTTTTACATTTAACACATTTATTTTCATATCATCACTATAAGTAATAAAACTTCCATTAAATATCTTTGAAACTCCAGAATTTTCTACAATTTTAGAAGACAATAATCCACCAGTACATGATTCTGCTGCAGTTATTGAAATATCATTATCAATTAAAAATTTACAAACCATTTTTGATGTTTCTTCATCACTAAAACTAACAATATTTTCTCTAAATCTACTAATAATACTATTTCTCACTTCATCTAAAAATGATTCGTTTTTATTAGTTGAAATTTTTATTCTTACTTCTCCTAAAGAAGCATAAGTAGCAACATAAACATTACTATTTTCAATTAAATCACTAATTTTAGATTCAATATATGATTCACCTAATCCAGTGACTTTAATTACTTGTGATTTAATTTTATTACTAATTTTTAAATTGAGAAATTCATCAATATATTTATTAAATAAATACTCCATTTCTCTAGGTGGTCCAGGTAATAATATATAACTTTTATTTCCTTTTTCATAAAGAAACCCTGGCGCTGTACCCTTTTCATTAAATAATATCCTAGCATCTTTAATAACAAAAGATTGTTTAATATTATTACTCGCCATATCACGATTAAACTTTCTAAATTTTTCTTTAATATCATTTAATACATCATCATTTTGTTCTAATACTAAATTCATAAAACTCGAAAAAACTTCTTTAGTCATATCATCTTTTGTCGGTCCCAATCCACCTGTTATAATAATAATGTCTGCTTTTTCAGAAAAAATTTCAAATAATAATTTAATATCTTTTTCATTATCTCTACAAATTGAATGAAATAAAATTCTATGGCCAATATCATAAATCTTTTTACTTAAAAACTGCGCATTTGAATTTAGCACATCACCTTCAACTACTTCATTTCCTACATTAATAATTGCAACATCCATATTTTCACCCTAACTTTTTAAAACTTCTTTATTTTTTAATATATAATCTACGCCAGAAAGCACTGTAAATAATGTAGCTATAACAATAATAGTTGGATTTAAAATACTTTGAACTGCAACTGGAATATAATCTTTTAAAAGTAAAATAACAATCATTAAAATTTGTGAATTAGTTTTTAATTTTCCCCACCAACTTGCAGCAATTACTATCCCCTCTGATGCAGCAATTGCACGAAAAACACTTATTATTAATTCTCTTGATATAATAATAAGTACGACTGCTGATGATAACATCCCTATTTCAACAAATGCAACCATAGCAGCAATTACAAGCAACTTATCAGCTAATGGATCAAGAAACTTTCCTAATTTTGTTACTAAATTCATACTTCTAGCTAAATAACCATCCAAAAAATCAGTAAATGATGCAATGACAAAAATTACTAATGCAATAATGAAATTATTTGGCATATTGCTTAATAAAACATATAAAAAAACTGGTATTAATAAAATTCTTAAAATGGTAATTTTATTTGCAATATTCATATTATGCCTCTCCAATCAAATCATACTCTAACGCATCCGTTATTTTAACATTTACAAAATCTCCAATATTAAGTAACTCATCAGTATGCACATAAACAATCCCATCAATATCAGGCGAATCATACTGAGTTCTACCTAAATATATATTTTCATTTTCAAGTTTCTCTTCAATAACTACTTCAAAAGTCTTATCAACTTTATAATCATTTTTTCTTTGTGATATTGATTGCTGTAACATCATAATTTTCTTTTTTCTATCGAGCTTAACTTCTTCATCAATCTTATTCATAAAATTAAATGCTGGAGTATCTTCTTCATCGGAATAACCAAAAACACCCAATCTATCAAATCTCATATCTTTAACAAATTTATAAAGTTCTTCAAATTGTTCCTCAGTTTCACCTGGAAATCCAACAATGAGTGTCGTCCTAATTGCAATATCTTTAATTTCTTTTCTAAGTTTATATACTAAATTTTCAATTTGTCCTTTTTTAATTTTTCTATTCATCATCTTAAGCATATTATTATTTGCATGTTGAATTGGAATATCTAAATATTTAACTACTTTAGAATTTGTTTTAATTTCATTAATCAATTCATCATCTATTACATCTGGATAAGCATATTGAATTCTAATCCATTTTAAATCATTAATTTTGCCCAATTCATTAAGCAACTTTGCTAATTTATACTCATTATATCTATCGATACCATATCTAGAAGTATCTTGAGCAATAAGCACAATCTCTTTAACTCCACTATCAACTAATAATTTAACTTCATCAACAATATCTTCTATTTTTCTACTTCTAAATTTTCCTCTTAATTTTGGAATTATACAATACGTACATTTATTATCGCATCCTTCTGCAATTTTCACATATGCAAAATAACTTGGCGTAGACACATTCCTTTTTAATGATTCATCTATTATTTCATCAATATTACCAATTTCTGTAATAACTTCATCATCTTTCATAATATTATCAACTACTTCAATAATATTTTGAAAAGTAGTTGTTCCTAAAAAAGCATCTACTTCTGGAATCTCTTCTTTTAATTCTTTTGAATATCTTTCAGATAAACAACCAGTAACTATAAGTTTTTTACAAACACCTTCTTCTTTTAATCTTAACAAATTAAATATTTCATTAATTGATTCTTCTTTTGCGTCATCTATAAATCCACATGTATTTACAACAATTATTTCTGCAATAGTTGGATCTAAAACAATTTCATGTTTATTCATCGTAAATAACCCTGATATAATTTCAGAATCAACTAAATTTTTAGAACACCCCATAGTTTCAATATATATTTTCAATTTACTCACTCCAATTTTTAAATAACTCTTTAATATTATTAAACCTAACAACTTTATTATATGATTTGTATTTAATTAGTCTTTTT
>JAYEHA010000223.1:0-2756 GCA_034659335.1 Bacillota bacterium | reverse complement strand
ATTAGTAGTTATTTATTAAAATATTCATTTAAGACTTTTATTGTAGGTGGTTCAATAAGAGATATTATTATGTTAAAAAAACCTAAAGATTGGGATTTAGCAACAGATGCGCTACCTGAAGAAATTGTTGAGATATTTAAAAAAACAGAGTTTAAAGTAATTGATATTTCAAAAAAACATGGAACTATTATTTTAATAAAAAACAATAAATCTTATGAAATAACTACATTTAGAGTTGATGGGGATTATGATGATTTTAGAAGACCTAAAACTGTTAAATTTGTAAAAAGTATTGAAAAGGATTTATCTCGAAGAGATTTTACTATTAATTCACTTGCATATTCTAATAAAACGGGATTAATTGATTTATTTAGTGGTAAGAAGGATATTGAAAATAAAATTATTAGATGTGTGGGTATACCGGAATTTAGATTTAATGAAGATTCACTTAGAATATTAAGGGCCATTAGATTTTCATCTGAGCTAAATTTTATGATTGAAAGTAAAACTTTAGATGCAATTAAAAATAATATTTACTTAATAAATTCATTGTCAAAAGATAGAATTAGAAATGAGTTTAATAAAATACTTTTATCAGATCATCCTATAAAAGGTCTTATTTTACTTAAGAATTTAAAAATTTTAGAAATGATTATACCGGAAATTAAAGATTCGTATGATTTTAATCAATATAATATTAATCATAATAAAGATGTTTTTTTTCATACTTTAGATGTAGTAAAATTTGTTGATAATAAATTGGTTCTTAGATTAGCAGCTTTGTTACATGATATTGGAAAGCCAAAATCTTTTTTTCTAGATAATGATGGTATTGGACATTTTTATGGGCATCATAAAATTTCAAGAGAAATGGCAAAAGATATTTTAGAAAGATATAATTATCCTAATGAAATAATTATACAAGTTTTAGAATTAATTAATGAACATATGGTAGTTTATAGAGATGAATTTTCTAATAAAGCAGTTAAAGATCTAATGAATAGAGTAAATATTGATAATTTAGTAAAATTGCAGATAGCAGATATTAAGGCAACTGCTAATCCTAATAAAAATAAACATGTATTTAGACTTAAAAAAAGATGCGAGAATATTGTTAATAATTGTGAGCCAATGAAAGTAAGTGAGTTAGATATTAATGGTTATGATTTATTAAATTTAGGGTTTTTACAAAATAAAATTATTGGAGAAATATTAAATTATTTACTAGAAATTGTATTAGAAAAACCTGAGTTAAATAAAAAGCAAGAGTTATATAAAATAATAAAAAGGAAATGGCTTATTTAAAGAATTTTAAGGCAATATTTTCAAAGATTATCCTTGAATTAATACCATATTAAGTATATAATTAAGCAGTATGAAACTGAAAAAAAGAGAGAAAATTGGGATTTTGGAGGGGGAGCTAGTTTATGAAAATATTAGTTATTAATTGTGGAAGTTCATCATTAAAATATCAATTCATTAATATGGAGAATGAAGATGTTTTAGCACAAGGATTAGTTGAAAGAATTGCTTTAGAGGGTTCGCGTTTAAAACATGAAACACCTAAGTTTGGCAAAAAAGTTATTGAAGATGAAATGACAGATCACCGAGTTGCTTTAAAACATGTATTAGATGCATTAGTAAACGAAGAATATGGGGCAATAAAAGATTTATCAGAAATTGATGCAGTTGGTCATAGAGTTGTACATGCAGGCGAAAAATATGCTAGTTCAGTTATTATTACTGAAGATGTTATGAATGCATTAAAAGAATGTATTGAATTAGCTCCGTTACACAATCCACCAAATATTATGGGAATAGAAGCGATTCAAGAATTATTACCTGGAGTTGTAAATGTTGGTGTATTTGATACTGCTTTTCATCAAACAATGCCCAAAAAATCTTTTATTTATCCTCTACCTTATAAATATTACGAAGAATATGGCGTAAGAAGATATGGTTTCCATGGAACTTCTCATAGATATGTATCTCAAAGAGCTGCAGATATGATGGGGAAAAATATTAAAGATTTAAAATTAATTTCTTGTCATTTAGGAAATGGTGCAAGTGTTGCTGCTATTAAAAATGGAAAATCAGTTGCAACATCTATGGGATTCACTCCGCTTGAAGGTCTAGCTATGGGAACAAGAACTGGAGATTTAGATCCAGCTATTGTAACTTTCATAATGAGTAAAGAGAATTTAACTCCACGAGAGATGGATAATATTATGAATAAAAAATCAGGGGTATTAGGAATTAGTGGTGTTAGTAGTGATTTTAGAGATATAGAAGGTGCAGCTGCTGATGGAAATGAGAGAGCGCAATTAGCTCTAGATACATTTGATTTAAGAGTTAAAAAATATGTTGCTGCTTATGCTGCAATTATGGGTGGAGTAGATGGAATTATTTTTACTGCAGGCTTAGGAGAAAATTCAGCAGATAACAGAAAAGAAATTATGAATGGTTTAGAGTTTATGGGAGCAGAAATTGACATTGAAGAAAATAATGTAAGAGGCGTTGAAAAATTTATTAACACAAAAGACTCGAAAGTAAAAGTAATGGTTATACCTACGAATGAAGAACTAATGATTGCCCGTGATACAAAAGAATTAGTTAAATAATATGCTTGACAATATTATAAATTAATCTTATAATTATTGTGTTGTTCAATTTTGAGGTGCTATTATGAAAATAGTTATAGGTAAGTTATTCGTTAATAAAGATTTTGAGAGTTTCAGTGAGAAAATTAATGTTTC
>JAYEHA010000222.1:0-2795 GCA_034659335.1 Bacillota bacterium | reverse complement strand
GATAGTCTTGACTTTATAAGCAGAGATGATTTGATTGTTGATTCTTCAATAGAAGTATCAAATGGACATCTTAAATTTCAATCAACAGAATCTTTTCGCAATTTGATGAAACAAATGCATTATCAAAAAAAAAAATGAATTGAGTGTCAAAATTTCTACAAAATTCAAATCCCAAGGTTTTTTCCCCCTAAATCATAAAATTGCATTATCAACAGAAATGAAAACTTCTACAGAATGTGAAACTGTAGAAGACACTTTAATACCTGACCCTTTTGTTTCTTCCCTTTTAAATAAAAATAAAGAAATTGAAATTAATGGGATTATATACAAGATTAATGAATATGGAACCTTTTTTGCGCCTGCCGACAGACTTAATGAAATCAATAGTATAATTAAAAATTATACAGAAACCTCTAAATCTAACCCAAATGAAAAATTAATAAGTAAAAATCTATATGAAATACGTGATGGTGTGTATAGATTTGACTCTCATCAATTAAATTTTGAAGAAACAACAATATATGCTATAGAGGACAATATCGGAGGAGGCTTCAGTGGTACTTCAGGAGAAAATACTATCTCTCCTAATGAACCATACGATGATATCGAATATCACAATTTCAATTCACATACTATAGTTGGAAAATGGATAGGGAGCATATTTGGACGAACAAAGGCATATAAAAGAAATTTCAGCAACAGAAGAAGGCTTAAGGTGAATTTTTATTCAGTTAACTATGTATTTTATTCTGGTATCGGTTTAAATGTAAAATACCAAAAGAAAAATTGGATTGGTTGGTCAAACACAAAATGTGAAGAACTAACATGGGGGTGGGATGGAATTTTATATAGTTATAATTTACCATCTCATATGCCGACAACAGGCTCTACCCCCACTAGAAAACAATACACTTATGTTCCGGGTGTAAAAAATAAAAAAGCATATACTATAAATTTATTGGAACATGAAATTGATATTGATTACACAAAAGGATTAAAAGTGATAAAAAAGAAAGCTTGGAAATGGTTAGAAAATGAATTGGCTCCAGAAGCCATAGAGATGAAAAAAAATGAATTAAGTCAATTTCGACAAATATTTCCAAATAAAGTAAAAGTAATTGTTAATCCCTATCATGAAACAGAGTTTGATAAAAAATCGTTTTCAAAATTATTTGACTGGGGAACTTGTGAAGTAAGCATTAATTTTTTAAATGGGACTTCTTTTTTAAATATTTTTGGATTAAAGAATAATGCAATGGATTTTAATGTTGAAAAAATATCAATTTACGGTATTGCAAAACAAGGTTCTATATATAAAGGTATTGGTATCACCAAAAACTAAGAAGATGAAAAAAAAAATTATAATTTGTTTATTATTAATAATTTCGGCACAGGCTTATTCACAAAAAAATAATACGAGTAAAGTATTACGAATTAATTTCGTAAATCCAGGTATTGAATATGAGATGTCGATATTTAACAAGTCAACGCTTTCATTAAATTGTGGCGTTGGATTTAGTGGTTCATATCCCGATTTAACATCAAGAGCCTCAGGTTGGTTATATTTAATTTCTCCATACATTGATGTTCATTATCGGAATTATTATAATTTCCACAAGAGATTATCTAATAATAAAAATATAAACTTTAATTCCGCTAACTTTTTCGGACTAAAATTATTATCCAGAGGTAAAGACTTTAGTTCTAATTTCATCAGAACAAGTGATTATGATTTTGCATTTGGCCCAACGTGGGGCTTACAAAGATCTATAGGCAAAATTAATTTTCTTTTTGATTTTTATCCCGCATATTACTTTGACACTCATGGAAATAGCGGCGTATTACCAGTTAATTTTGAAATTAATATCGGATATAATCTTAAGAATTAATTATTAATTTTGAAATTTGAAATTTGCAGTCAACCTGAATAACTCATGAAATCTTTAATCTTAAACCAAATATGAGAAAGACTATTATATTATTAATAAGTTTGTTTTGCGCAAATTATATAAATGCACAAAATTTTATTTTCTCAACTAAAGCCGGTCTTGCCTATCCGTCATCCCTTGAATGCGAAACAGGAATTATTTTTACCGGATCGTTTGAAAACAGATTTAATAAATATTTTTCGCTTGGAATAAACGGAAAAGCCGGTGGCGTTAACTATAACCAAGAAAAATCTATATTAGATAATGAAATCATTACAGAAGAGATAGAATTGGATATTTCTAATAGCATATATGCCATAAATATTTATCCGAAAATTTCATTTTTCAATTCAACCGAGCTAACTCTTTCTATAATCCCGGAACTTGGTTTTTATTGGGTTCGTTCGACTCCGGTAATTTATTTTAAAGATAAAATAAATTTTGACGTTAGCCATAAAAATTATAATACTGAATGGTCAAATAAAAATTTCGGCTTAGGTTTACATCTCGAAGGACAATACTACTTGTCAGACAAAACAAACATTTCAGCTAGTATTGGATGGAGTAATTACGATATAGGTCTCTCGTTAAACGATATAAATTTAGAAGGAGATTTTAATTACGAATTCAATGAAAATACAAATTTTCTTTATTGTGAAGTTGGGATTAGTTTCTTGCTGTTTGGCAAAAACACATGGGATTAAAATAAATACATTCAGTTTAAGCACCATCCTTTTCACCTTAAATCAGATTTATATAAGTGGCTGTAAAGTATTATTAAAACAATACTTTACAGCCATTTTTTTATAATACAACCTTAATTCCGCAGGTATAACAAATCATAATAAACGAATTAAATCGATATCT
>JAYEHA010000221.1:0-2805 GCA_034659335.1 Bacillota bacterium | reverse complement strand
GATGCACGAAATACTGATGAAATTAAAATCAGTATGTATCTTCAAAAATATGAAGATGGAAGATGGCAAACAGTAAAACATTGGTCAACAATTCAATCAGGAACTTTTGCAGTTCTTGGAACACAGCAGTATGTAGCAAGTGGATATCAATATAGAATGAAGTCATATGCTTATGTATACAAGAGTGATGTACTGTTAGAGAGTACTGTTTATACTAGTGGTAGTAGGATTTATTAATACATGTGTTATTTGGGAATGTAAAACTGAAAAACATTGATTTATAAAAGGAGAAGATTATGAAAAAATTTTTATTGATAGTTTTAATTGCAATTTTTATAATGAATTTAGGATTAGTATCGTTTGCAAGCGGAGTACAAGGTGAACTTACTGTTGAAGAAGGTGCAGATGTTTACATTACTCCACAAGAAGAGTTAGATTTGTATGCAGAAATGGAAGCAAAATTAAAATTGGAAAATCTGCGCTCTTTTCCTGATGGAAAATACAAGACATTATCTATCCCGGTATTTGAACAAGAAGAAAATTATTATTGTGGACCTGCAACAATAAAACAAGTGGTTCATTTTTTAAATAGTTCATCAGATAATCAAAATACGATTGCAAACGAAATGGGAACAACGTGTAATGGTACAAATATGTTAGAAATTAGAAATTACTTAAATAATAATACTAGTGAAAATTATACCTATAGAGGTGAAGTGACAAATTATTATTATACATGGTTAAATTTTATTACTACCGATATTGATATAGATAAGCCTGTTATTTTAGAAATAGATACAACTAATATTGATTCTTGGCCATATGTAACTGAAGGACACTATGTTAATGTTAGTGGTTATGATACAAAGTATTCTTATGGAGAAATTAGAATAACAGATCCATGGGGACCGGGACTTGGTAACAGATGGTATACAATGGAAGATGTTCATCAGGCTAATGACCAACATTGGAGAAAAGCAATTATTGAATAAAAATAATATCCTCCATTTTTTATGGAGGATATTATGTATTTAATAAGTAGTTAATTGCGAAATACACAAATAAAAAGCTGTTAATAGTCTAACAATAGTTATCAAAAAATAAATTTGATGAAAATTTAAAAGAGATTTCTTTTTTCATGAATTATTATTTAATATTTCTTGTTATATGGATACTCAAATTGAAGGAAACTATTTAGAATATATTTAATAAATATATTACATGCAATGATATAGCAATGTGCAATTACTCAGTTTAATAAAGAGAGGGGAGAAAATGTTGAAAAAAATAATGCTATTTTCAAGTTTAGTTGTAATATTACTTTTTATTGTTTTTTATTCTGAAAATGATATAGAAATAAAACATAGTAAAGTTGAACTTGAATCAATTGATTATAATATAACAAAAGGAGCAATAAATTTTTTAGGTGAAGAAAAAATAGCTGGAGGATTTTTATTTTCTTTTATTGGCGACGCCGAGGATTTAATTGTTTATAGAGATGATACATTTGAAGATGGTATTACAGAATTTATCTATGGTTCAAATAATAAAATCGAATTTTATACAATTAATAGTTTTAAAAAAGGTTTTGTTCTTTTAGAAGGATATAAAAATAATAATTATAATAAAAATTATAATAAAAAAGATGATTCATCTTTTGATCTATTAAATAATCAAAATCAATTTTATGTTGATATAAAACATTCGTATACAGGAGAAAAATTTAGAATTCTAAATAGAATTTTTACTGTTAAAATGCCGTATATCTATGTTAAAAATGAAACTATATTAATAAACTATACTGTAAAAGAAGCTGAAGTTGGTAAATATACAACTATTCTTGATGAAATAAATTTTAGAACATTAGAATCAAAACGAATTGCAAGTAAGAGCTATGTTGTAAATAAGAATGGATTATATACAGGAGAAGCAATAGTATATACAGGTGGTTCAAGGGATGATACTTATTATCAAGTTCTAACTCTAGATAATGAGTATTTAGATTCTGCTAAAAAAATAGCTGTATATCATTATAATAGAAAAAATGAAGAAATGAAAAATATAGGAAAATTAGAAAAAATTGCTTTGCATATTACGGGTAATGAAGATTGTATATTAATATCTGAATATAACTATAAAAAACCTATAAAAAATTCAGGAAAAATATTTACAGATAATCTTAAAAAAGAAATAATGACAATTAAGGAAGTTTATTCTGGGAATGATATAAATAATTCAAGAGTTATAAATAACAGATATATTTTGTTTTCAACATCAAAATATATTCATGTATATGATTTAAAAACAAAAAAATATGCTTTTGAAGAATATAAAATTAACGATGATTCAATATATTCAAAAGTTAGAATTAATAGTAGTGGTTTTTTAATTTCAGAGAAAACTATGGAAGGCAAAACTTTTATTCACAGATATATAGTCAATATTGACTTGTTAAAAAATGAATAAAGCTTTAGTGAGGGTTACGGTACCAGGGAGTGTGCCAAATTATAGATTTACGATTTAAAGACATCAATTAATATCAAATAAATAAGTTGAAAAGTTATAAATTATTATTATATTTATAAATATGAGGATTAAATAGTCAAGAAGTGTTGCAAAATAGTACGTGACATAGAGATGTGAAAATTATGCAAGTTAAGAAAATTTTAATGTTATTCTTTATTTTGATTATACTTTCAGTACCGGTATATGCTACTGAAAATATAGAACTTCAAGAAAAAGTGGATGTTAATAGTACTAGATTTTCAAATATAAATTTATTTCAAAATACATTTGAAATTGAAA
>JAYEHA010000220.1:0-2814 GCA_034659335.1 Bacillota bacterium | reverse complement strand
TGGAGGGATAATTGGAGATTATTTAAGTCAATATATTGAAATCTTAAATTATTCAAAATCGATTGGTATAAGTGATTTTAAAATGGATTTATCAATAATTAGTTTAACTTTTGGATTCAAAATGAATTTAAGTTTAGCTAGTGTTTTAGGTTTATTTTTATCAATTATTCTTTATAGAAAGTTGTAGATAATTATGAAATTTATATTAGCATCAAATTCACCAAGAAGAAAAGAAATTTTGAGTATGCTTGATATTGAGTATGAACAGTTTACAAGTGATATTTTAGAAACCATGGATAAGTTAATTAGTCCAGAAAAAAATGCAATGTCAATTGCTTTTCAAAAGGCATTAATTATTTCTAAAAAATTTCCTGATAAAATAGTTATTGCAGCAGATACCATTGTTGTAATTGATAATGAAATATTAGGAAAACCTAAGGATAAAGAAGATGCTTTAAGAATGTTAAAATTGTTAAATAATAAAAAACATTTTGTATATTCAGGAATTGCATTGATTAATTTAAGGAAAAATATAAAAATTGTTGATTATGAAAAAACAGAGGTTATTTTTAAAAATAATTCATTATCAATTTTAAATGATTATATTTCAACAAATGAGCCATTTGGTAAAGCTGGTTCATATGCTATTCAAGGTAAAGGAATAATATTAATTGAGAAATTTAATGGATCTTTTTTTAATGTTATTGGGTTACCAATTAATAAACTTAATGATAATCTTATAAAACATTTTGATTATAGTATCTTATAGGAGGCGGATATGAGGAATAATTATTTCATGATTAAAGAGATGCCGGATTTAGAAAGACCTAGAGAAAAAATGATAAATCATGGCACTCAAATTTTATCAAATGCAGAATTGATTGCAATTTTAATTGGTTCAGGTAATAAAAAATTAAATGCAATTGAACTTAGCTCTGAAATAATTAATACTTTTGGTGGATTAAATAGACTTACAGATGTTACTTATGAAGAACTTTTAACAATAAATGGTATTGGGACTGCAAAAGCATGTAATATTCTAGCAAGTTTAGAATTAAATAAAAGAATTTCACAATTTTCTTTAAATAAGAAAATGAAAATAACTTCTCCTATTGATGTCTGCAATATTTTTATGGACGAATTAAGGTATGAAATGAAGGAAAAGTTTATTATTATACTTCTTAATACAAAGAGTGAAATAATTAGCAAAGAAATTATTTCTATTGGAAATTTAAATTCTTCTATAGTTCATCCAAGAGAAGTTTATAAATATGCTATTAAAAAATCGGCTGCTTCAATTTTGTTTGTTCATAACCATCCGAGTGGCAATCCGATGCCAAGTAAAAATGATAAAGAAATAACTAAGAGACTTACTGAAGTTGGTGATATTATTGGTATTAAAGTGGTAGACCATATAATTATTGGTAATAATCAACATTTCAGTTTTAAAGAACATAATTTGATTTAGAGGTGATAAATTTGAGTTTTTTTTCAAAAGATATTGGGATAGATTTAGGAACGGCAAATACTTTAGTTGCAATTAAAGGTGATGGTATTGTTATTTCAGAACCTTCTGTTGTAGCAATTGATATATATAATAATACTGTATTAGCAGTAGGAAAAGATGCAAAAGATATGATTGGGAAAACACCAAGTAATATTCAAGCTATTCGCCCGTTGAAAGCTGGCGTAATAGCTGATTTTAATGTAACTCAAAAAATGTTAGAGTATTTTATAAAAAAGGCTCTAAAAGCTAATTTTTTTATATTTAAACCTAGGATTGTTATAGGGGTACCATCAGATGTAACTGAAGTTGAAAAAAGGGCGGTTATTGAAGCTGCTTTATCTGCTGGGGCAAAGAAAGCTTTATTATTAGAAGAACCAATGGCTGCAGCAATTGGTGCCGGGCTAGATGTTTCTTTACCATCTGGTAATATGGTCGTAGATATTGGTGGTGGAACGAGTGAAATTGCAGTTATTTCTTTAGGTGGAATTGTTACTAGTCGTTCTATAAGGGTCGGTGGAGATGATTTGGATAGTTCGATTGAACATTATGTTAGAAAAAAATATTCTCTTTCTATTGGGCAAAGAACGAGCGAAAAAATTAAGATTAATATCGGTTCGGCATTTTCTATTGAAGATAAAAAAATGGATATAACAGGTAGAAATCTTGTTAATGGTCTACCTAGAACATTAACGGTTGATTCTAATGAAATTAGAGAAGCAATATCAATTCCTGTAAAATCGATTGTTGATGCGATTAAGTTAACTTTAGAAAATACTCCGCCAGAATTAGCATCTGATATTATGTTGAAAGGTATTATGTTAGCAGGCGGAGGAGCACTTTTAAAAGGACTTGACAAATTGATTGGTAAAGAAACTGGGATGCCAGTATTTATTAGTGAGGACCCTTTAGATTCTGTTGTAAAAGGGACAGAGAAAGCATTAGAACATTATAAGGTTTTACAAAATGTATTTATTTCATCGCAAAATTTGAGAAGGTAGGAGTAGTTTAAATGGATAGACGATTTAAGAATTTTATTATAATACTTTCCGGGATAATTTTATTAGTTTCAATTGGCTATTCTAATGGTGGAAGGGCTTCTATTACTATTGTAGAAAATATTACTGCAAGAGTAATAGTACCCATTCAATCTTTTTTATTTCAAGTTTCTATTGATACTTCTGAAAAAATTAATGATGTTTCACAAATATGGGAGAATAAAGAAAAAATTAGAATTTTAGAGGAAGAAAATAATTTATTAAATCAAGAAATAGTTAAATTAACTTTAAGTAAATTAGAATTAAAAGAAT
>JAYEHA010000219.1:0-2816 GCA_034659335.1 Bacillota bacterium | reverse complement strand
AAGATTCCAAGGTTTATTACCAAATAATACTTTAAATATTGAGTTAGGTAAATTTGACCCTCATAAAATGATTAATTCTGATATTGAAAGTGTAGGCTATCAAATGGGACAAAAAGCAGGCTATTATAATACTAGACACTTTGTTTTAGAAAGAGATAGTTATACTTGTCAAGCTTGTAAAAAGTCAAAAGGCAAGATATTCAACACCCACCATATAGTTTATACATCAAAAGGTGGTACTAATAATGCAGATAACTTAATAACAGTTTGCACTGATTGTCATACAGGTAAAAATCATAAGCCAGGGAATATTCTTCATAATTGGATGGTTGAAGGTAAAAAAGTAAAACAATATAAAGCACCAACTTTTATGAATATTGTTAGAAAAAGATTTTACCAATATTTTGAGAATATGAATGTTACTTATGGATCAACAACTAAACCTAAAAGAAAAGAATTAGCTTTAGAAAAAACTCATTATAATGATGCAATTGCAATTACTAATGTTAATAATAGTTATAACGATGAAACTAATTCAATTTTTAAGATAAAACAGTTTAGAAAAAAGAAATGCTCACTATATGAAGCGACTGCTAGAAAAGGAGGTAAAACCAAGAACACAACTCAAAAGAGAAACTCTAAAAATACTAAAAAGATAACTCATAAAAAATATGGTACTTTCTATCTTAATGATAAAGTAGAATTATTTGGTAAAGTTGGTTTCGTTAGTGGATTTACAGGTTCAGGGGTTTATGTAAAAGATATTACTGGTAATTATATTACGATTCCGAATAAATCGTATAAACAGGTAGGTCTAAAATACGTAAAACAAATAAGCCACAACAATAACTGGCAATTCATCCCCCACCTAAACGCTATCGCGTTTTGAGGAAGGGGATTTCTTGCCAGAGAATCTGTTAAAATGGTTGTATCTTAATTGATTCAACCATTTTTAAAATTCATCATCAAGTTCATAATTTTTTATAATATTTCGTTTTGCATTTTTCCTATCAGCTGCGTATAACTGCGTAGTAGTTACATTGTCATGATCAAGTAATAATTTAACATCATATATCGAAAAACCATGTTCTAATAATGATGTAGCAGCAGTTGCTCTTAATTTATGCGGACTATACCCGTTATCTGGTGATGTTTCCATACCAATAGCAGTATATTTTTTAATGAGTTTTCTAATAGCCCTAGTTGACATACGTTTATTTTGAAGTGATAAAAACATTGCATCTTCTGAAGAACTCATATTTCTCTCAAAATTAAGATATGATTTAATAGATTTTTTAACAGATTTATTAATTGGCATATCGACAATTTTATCTCTTTTTCGATAAATTTTAAAAGTTCCTCTTTTAAAACTAAATGAATCAATATTAAGTTGTTGTAATTCAGATAATCTCAATCCATATGTTACAAATAGCATAATAATTGCTTTATCACGATGTTTAGTCTTATCCCAGTATTGTTTCTGTTTATCAGTTAATCCATTTCCGTTTTCTACGGCGTCTAGCATCTTAGCAACTTCATCTATCTCTAATCTTTTTATTCCATCAGGCTGAACTTTTGGAAGTCTAATTGGATTAACTCCATCAGTAATGTTAATTTCAATTTGTTCATTTCTAAATAGAAATTTAAATAAAACATTTAATGAAGACCTTTTTCTTGAAAGAGTTCGATTATTATTTTTCATAATGTATTTTGTATTTTTGGTTTCAATAAAATAACGTGTGCAATATTCACCAAGAAAATAATTAATATCACGAGCCTTTATTTTATTAAAAGTTTCAATTTTAATTTCTTTAGTTATCTTAGCACTTGTTAAATCAGTTTCGTTAATAAGATAATCACAGAAAAATAAAATATCACTTAAATATGCACGTCTACTATTTATAGAAATAGAACTTTTCAAATAAATAAAAAAATCACGCATAAAGAAGGGTAGGTTGTTTTGAATTTCAATTGATTTATCAATTACTTTATTTTGCTGTTCAATAATATTATTAGGCATATCAGTCTTATTATGTACTTTATAATCCATTTTATCACTCCAAACATGTATTCATAATATAATTATATTTTAAATTAGATTTTTTTTCAAGATAAATAAAATAAAGCTTTACAATTTTTTCTGTTGTAGTATACTTTCAAAGTGAGAAAAAAATAGGAAAAAATAATAGAATTAGTAAAAAAGGAAGTGATATATATGATATATGTTTTAATATTATTTGCAAAAATTATTGAAGTTTCGTTAATGACAATAAGAACTGTTTTAATAACAAAAGGTGAAAGAACCATAGGAGCAATTATAGGTTTTTTTGAAGTTATGATATGGATATATATTGCTAGCAACGTAATAAGCGATTTAGCAAATGATCCATTAAAAGCAGTAGCATATGCTTTAGGTTTTTCATTAGGAAATTATATAGGTAGTAAATTAGAAGAAAAAATTGGAATTGGTTTATCAGAAATTAAAGTTATTGTATTAGAACATCATGGGGAAGAGTTAGTTGATATGATTCGTGATGAAGGTTATGGAGTTACTGTTACTAAAGGTGCAGGTAAAAATACTACGAGAGAAATACTTACATTATATGTTAGAAGAAAAAAAGTAAAATATATTATTAAAAAAATTACAGAAACACAAACTAATGCGGTAATTACTACGACAGATATAAGACCTATATATGGTGGCTTTGGTTTAAGAAAATAATATCATTTTGCTTAAATAAATGGTATTATATATATAAATGAAAAACTAGTATAAGGAGTTAAAAAATATGTTTAATATATTTAATATGTTAATA
>JAYEHA010000218.1:0-2824 GCA_034659335.1 Bacillota bacterium | reverse complement strand
AAAACTCATTATAATGATGCAATTGCAATTACTAATGTTGATAATAATTATAAGGATGAAACTAATTCAACTTTCAAGATAAAACAGTTTAGAAAAAAGAAACGCTCACTACATGAAGCGACTGCTAGAAAAGGATGTAAAACTAAAAATACAACTCAAAAGAGAAATTCTAAAAACACCAAAAAGATAAACCATAAAAAATATGGTACTTTCTATCTTAATGATAAAGTAAAATTATTTGGTAAAGTTGGTTTTATTAGTGGATTTACAGGTTCTGGGGTATATGTAAAAGATATTGATAACAATTATATTACAATCCCTAATAAATCTTATAAACAGATAAGCCTAAAATATGTAAAGCAAATAAACCACAACAATAACTGGCAATTCATCCCCCACCTAAGCCTATCGGCTTTGAGGAAGGGGACTTCTTGCCAGAGACTCTGTTAAAGGGAAGGTGATTACTATTAAAATATCTACAAAAACGAGATATGGATTAAGAGTTATGTTTGATTTGGCTCAGCATTCAAATGGCGAACCAATTTCTCTTTCTGTTATTTCTAAAAGACAAAAATTGCCTTTAAATTATTTGGAGCAAATAATGTTAAAATTAAAAAAAGCAAATTTAGTAATAAGTGTACGTGGTGCTTATGGAGGTTACAAATTAAATAGGAATACCGATGAAATATCTGTTAAAGATATTTTTGATGTATTAGAGGGGCCAATATCTTTAGCAGAGTGTTTTGTTGAATCAAAATGTGGGAAATCAAATTATTGTATTACTAGACTGATATATAAAGAAATGTCTGATAAGTTAAATGAGACTATTGAAAATATAACGCTTGAGGATATGATTAAAGATAAAAATGAAATGATGATTAATGATATTTTAACTGATTTATAGGTGGTGAATTATGAAAAGAAGATATTTAGATTATTCTGCAACAACTCCAGTTAAGAAAGAAGTGTTAGATGAAATGATTCCATATTTTACTAAAACATTTGGTAATGCATCTAGTATTCATACTTTTGGACAAATAGCTAAAGAAGTACTTGAGGAGAGTAGAGTAAAAGTAGCAAAAACAATTAATGCGAAAGAAAGTGAAATTTTTTTTACCTCAGGTGGTACAGAATCTGATAATTGGGCATTAAAAAGTATTGCAAAATCAAATCAAAATAGAGGGAAGCATATTATTACAACAAAAATTGAGCATCATGCTATTTTACATTCTTGTCAATCTTTAGAAAAAGAAGGATATGAAATTACATATTTAGATGTTGATGAATATGGTTATATAAATATGAATGATTTAAAGAATTCAATTAGAAAAGATACAATTATTATTAGTATTATGTTTATTAACAATGAAATTGGTACAATTCAAAATATTAAAGAAATAGGATTAATTGCAAAAGATAATGATGTTTTATTTCATACTGATGCTGTTCAAGCTTTAGGGAATATTAAAATTGATGTTAATGAGTTAAATGTAGATTTATTATCTATATCATCACATAAAATTTATGGACCAAAAGGAGTTGGAGCATTATATATTAAAAGAGGGGTGCGAATAGTACCGTTTATGGATGGTGGAGCTCAAGAAAGAAAAAAAAGAGCTGGTACTGAAAATATTCCTGCTATTGTTGGCTTTGCAAAAGCTTGTGAAATAGCAGAGAGAAATTTAGAAAGTCATATTGAAAAACTTTCAAATTTAAGAGATGATTTAATTGAAAAGATATTAAATAATATAGATGATGTAAAGTTAAATGGACCAAGAGATAATAGACATCCAGGTAATGTAAATGTTGCGTTTAAGTATATTGAGGGAGAAGCATTATTGTTAATGTTGGATGCTGTTGGAATTGCGGCTTCAAGTGGCTCTGCATGTACGGCAGGATCGTTAGAGCCTTCGCATGTACTTATGTCTATTGGGTTAGGCCATGAAATTGCACATGGGTCATTGAGATTGACAGTTGGAGATTTTACTGAGTCTGAAGATATTGATTTTATTGTAGAAAATTTAGTAAGAATAGTTCAAACTTTACGTGAGATGTCACCACTTTACGAGTCATAGGAGGAAAAATATGTTATATACAGATATAGTTATGGAGCATTTTGCAAATCCAAGAAATGTTGGAGAAATTAAAGATGCGGATGGTGTGGGAGAAGTTGGTAATTTGCAATGTGGTGATATTATGAGGATATATATTAATGTTGAAAATGATATTATTACTGAATGTAAATTTAAAACTTTTGGGTGTGGATCAGCTATTGCATCTTCAAGTATTACTACTGAATTAGTTAAGGGTAAGACAATCGATGAAGCTTTAGAGTTAACTAATAAAGATGTAGTTCAACAGCTTGGAGGTTTACCTTCTGTTAAAGTGCATTGCTCGGTATTAGCAGAAGATGCACTTAAAGTAGCAATTTATAATTATTCAAGGAAGCATAATAAAATATATAAAGCGCTAGAGGGATTTGAACCAAGTCAATTAAATCATGAGCATTAATCTTAGCTAAGCCATCTCAATAAGATGGCTTTAGTTATGGAAATAGTTAAAGGGTAATAATTAATTATTATCCTTTTTGACTATTAATAAAATATAAGATATAATTAGCTAACTGGTAATAAAAGGAGATTGGTATGAATAGTACTAGAAATAAAATTGAGGAATTAATAGATAGATTAATGGTTTTAATTGCTGATAAGAAATATGTTAAAACAATTGAAAGTGGCCATAATTTTTTTGTTAATGGATTATCTGAAAATACTATAGAAATAGGATTTAATGATTGGCTAATCTTTGATTATGTATTTGATAA
>JAYEHA010000217.1:0-2836 GCA_034659335.1 Bacillota bacterium | reverse complement strand
GACGTTGTTGCCTGAACGGAAAACAATATCATTATAATCATTAAGCTAGAATATAATGACTTCCTCGGGGTCGATGACCATCGCATGCTATACATTGATAAATCACAGTCAACTTGGGAGACCCTATGAGCTCTTTACACAGAGAAAGTAGGATGGTACAAGCGATAATAAAGTTAGGAAATCTAATGCCATAGGGAGTTGGATTACATCATAGTACCGAAGAAATAGGGTAATGCCTATAGAGGGAAAGGGTGTAACACAGAATTGGCCTTGAAAGAGAAACAGATGCTCCATGCAGAAGGAGATAAATATATGGAAACGAAACTTAAAAGGATAGCAATTGGAATTAGTTACTTATGTGAATCATGTTGTGAAGAGCCGTATGCGTAAATAGCGCACGTGTGGTTCTATGAGGAGTTGGGCCTGTCAAGGCTCGTCTACTCGACCCAATTTTCATTGGTAAACATTCTGAAAAATCAAAAAAATAATTGCAGAAAATAAAAGAATAGCTAAAGAACTTGAGGAAGAAACTAAAATGTTAAAACTTAAAATAGAAAAAATTAATACTGAAAATCAAAATTTAGAAACTCAAATAAATAGAAATCATATGGATTCATAATTGTCATACCAAACTAAAAAAAATTGTTCAATATAAAAAAACCTCAAATACACTTCAATTTTAATTATTATCTGAAGTTATCTGAGGTGTTTTTTATTTTATGGGGTGTGAATAGTAACTAATTTAACTTTTAGAAAATGAAAATAATTTGAAATAACAGTGAAAAATGATATAATTAATTTGAGGTGATTTAGTTATGGAAACGAACTATTTATATGAAGATTTAAATAATTATGGAGGGGTTTATAACTTAATATTTCCTTTTTTTCAAAAACCAGTACATAAATTATTAGAGAAAATGCCATATTCTAAAATTGATGAAATTTGGTTATTTGGAAGTATAATAACTAATTTAACTGGAATAGATAGTGATATTGATATTTGTATTGTTGGTGACATTGATATTGAAGACACTAAAGGATTATGGTCTGTAGATAAAATTCCAGTAGATCTTATTTGGTGTAAAAAAAATGAATTTTATAAAATGGTCAAAGATGTTAATAGTGTGTTTTCAGATGTATTTAATCAAGGAGTGAAGATTTATGGGAGATAAGGGACTTTTAGAAATTGCTAAAAGAGATCTTATAATGATAAGAAGTGTGATGGTAGATTTTTCAGGAGATGATATTTTGCTTAATCTTGTTGCGTATCATTGTCAACAAGCAATAGAAAAAATATGTAAGTATTCTATATCATTAAAAGGAAAAAGATATTTAAGAACGCACCGAGTACAAGACTTATTAGAACTGATGGATGAATTCGAAATTTCATACCCTAAGGATTTAGAAATGCTTGCACCATCGATTAGTGTTTGGGCTACAGAAGCAAGGTATAATTCGAATAAATGTGCAAATTTAAAAATAGTTAAAAAAGTTATTAAAATAATTGAGGAATGGATAGTAGAAATAGAGCCACAAAAAAGAAATTAGCAGTCTGTTTAAATGATTGCTAATTTTTTTCTTAAATAAAAGGTACCAGGGAAACCTCCGAAAAGGTCCCTATTTTTATTAAATATAGAAATTTGAAATTCAAAAAGTTGATATTTCAACGTTATCATACTTTCAGAAAATAGAAAACCAAGATGATTTTTAGTTTTTCGGAGGTTTCCCTGGTAGCCATTGTAACTTATACTAGTCGTAAACTTGTTAAAAAAGTTTATGCTACAAAATGTGGGGGATTAGTATTAAATCAAAAAAACGATTGAATGGTAAAGATAGAGAAGACTTTCGTTTCGGTATAGTGGTAGCCTTAAAAGAAATAGACGGTGTTAATAGATTTGAAACTTTTATTCAGCAATGTTCATTAAGAGGATGGCTTGTTAATCGTATTGATGTTGATAATAGATTGATATCTATAATCAAGCGAATCAAGAGATAACATTTGATTAAAGGAATTAATGATTAATAAATTAAATTAGTAATTGGAATTCCTCCAAATTCAATAGAAATAAAAGACATAGAAAGCATAAAATATGATAAATTTAAAAATTATTTTGAAAATATACCCTGAGTTTGACACTTTTAAAAAAATAAACCGATTCTAACGTTGCAATTTCAACGAAAGAACGGTTTTTAATTTTGCTTTTTTACGTTGTACGCAATTTCTTTTTCCCACCTTCTTAATTGTTCAATTCGTACATTTCTATAATCTAATGACACTTTAAATTCCTTTTCAATATTTCTAAATAATTTATCCTGTTTATTTAATGAATATATGTCACTCCCTATTTTTCTGCATGTTGCATTTTTTAAAGCTTCTTGAATTTTTTTTATGGAATATTTATTTTCTAATTTCATTTCTAGAATTCTACTTATTAAAAGTGCTATAAAACATACAAGAAAATGACCTTCTATATGGTCTTCATTTCTTACATATACTGGTCTTCCTTCTAAATCTGATTTTAATACTCTAAAACTTTCTTCTATTTTCCATAATCCTCTATATTTTTTTATAATCTTTTCATCTGCAAGGTCTAATTCGCTAGTTATTATTGTATAGTATCCATCTAAATTTACATCTCTTTCGTATTTTTCTTTATCAAATATTATTTGTTCTTTTTCATTTTTTATTTCTCCTGTTTCTGTATTAACATTTTCAATCTTTAAATATTTTTTGATTCCATGTCTATTTGATGCTTTTAATTTTGATGGTGATTTTAAATATGATTCTATTCGTTCTTCTAATTTTTCTCGCTTATGTTTTTCTCTATCGTCAAAA
>JAYEHA010000216.1:0-2850 GCA_034659335.1 Bacillota bacterium | reverse complement strand
ATCAATTAATGTTTCAAACTTCATATTATTTTCTTTAAATTTTTCATTCATTGATTCAAAATTATAATTAAATATTCCATAAACTTTTTTAGTATCTAATCCCGCTTCATTTAATGCATCAACTGCCTCTAATGAACTCTTACCAGTTGAAATTAAATCTTCAATTAAAACTACTGTATTGTCCGATTCATAATAACCTTCAATCTGATTTCCTCTTCCATGCTTTTTCTTTTCACCTCTTACATAAATCATTGGCTTATTTAACTTTTGTGCAATCCATGCTCCATGCGGAATACCAGCAGTTGCAGTTGCAGCAATAATATCAACATCAGGATATTCACTATTAATTTTTTTAGCAATTTCAGTAGCAATTAAATCTCTTATTTTAGGATAACTAATAGTTAATCTATTATCACAATAAATCGGCGACTTAATACCTGAAACCCAAGTAAACAAGTCATCAATACCTCTTAATTTAATAGCTTCAATTTCAAGTAATGCTTTAGCTAATTTTCTTTTCATAAATATCAATCCCCTTTATATTATTTACTTTAACGCTTCCCAAGTATAATTATTTCCCGGTGACCACAAAATATATTCATTAATACCTAAATCACTTAAAGCATCAATCTGAGCTTTTACTTCATCAACACCATAATGAATATGACCGTTAACCCACCCAGCAGTAAAATCTTGAATCCAAGGCCTTAATGTTGCTGCATTTTTTAAATTAGTATTTCTTTCAATAGCATCAGTAGCTGAACCATATATTGTCTTATACGGATTTGCATCAGGAACAGCTAAACCAAATATCCCCGTTCCATAATGGCTTGGATACATCATTGGACAAGAATAATCTATAGTCGTAACAAGAGCCTCCCAATGTTGCCCAATACCTTCATCACTTATTGACGATGCAGCCCATCCAAAAATATCTGCCGACAGATATGCTTCTTTACTTGATATTTCAGCATATGCTTTAACTAAAAAATTATGAATTGCTTCAGATCTGTTTTCATCTAAATTATTTTTCATATCAAGACGTTGTCTAACTGATTTACTAAGTGCAGGAAACCTAACATAATCAAATTGAATTTCATTAAAGCCATACTCTATAGCTTCTTTTGCAATTTCAATATTATAATCCCATAAATCTCTATCATAAGCAGAAGCCCATGCACCACCATTTCTATATACATTACTTGTACCCACATAAGTTATTGCTTTTTCAGGATTCGCAAGCGCATATTGAGGCGATTTAAAAGTTACAATTCTTGCAATTGTATAAATATCATTATCTTTAAGTTTCTTCATAATTGACTCTAGATTTTTAGTATAAAAATGATTATTCGCATTTGGATTATACTTTTCTGCAATATCAGACCTAAATAATAACGTTCCAGCATCATTTTTAACATCAATTACAAATGCATTTATTTCTGTTTCTTTTGCCATTTTTATTAAATAATCTAATTTTTTTTCGTTTGTTACCGTGCTTAAAGTTAAATAAATTCCTTTAGCTTTCACTCTTTTATTAAATTCATAATCATTTACTGGAATTTCTAATTCATAATCAACACCTGAATACTTACGTTTAATAAAATCTAATATGTCCACATGTAATCTATCTGTTTTAAGATATCCACTTTGCTTAGAATAATAATCCGTTTTAACTTTAAAAATACCATATTCATCATTAATTTCTTCTACGTAAACTGTATTTCTAGAATCCATTTCATTTATTTTTGTTGTCAATTCCACATCTGAATAAATAGCCGTATTATCATATTTTATATAATATGTATTTTGTAAAATCTTATTTTCAATTTCTAACTCTAGTAATTTTTCATATTTTTCTTTTTTTAATTGATTTATATACTTTTTTTCCTTCTCCATATCGAAACGATATACTGTCTTCCTCTCAATTGTATGGACCTTATCATCAATAATTTTATCTTCTTTAATAACTTTACTATCGCAACTTGACATTAAAAACATAGCAACTAAAATAATTGCTATGTTTCTATATTTTTTATTCATCATTCACCTCAAACTAATACTTAATATATCCTGGTATAAAAGAACCTATTGGGAAATTAAATTTATCAATATCTATCAAATCATCAATTAAATGAAAACTACATTTAATTCCATTATTCTTTAATGATTCTTCTAAATAAAATTTTACTATCCCAGCTTCAATCTTTGAAATTTTATCATTATCAATAAACACGATAAACAATTTCCCTTCATGCATCAAAATACGCCATAACTGTTTATGAATCACAGTTGGTGCAAAATGAAGCTCCTGAAAAACCTTTCTTAAACCAGAATTTTCCAATTCATCAACTTTTATTTTTCTTCCATACAACCCTTTAAATACAAACTCTCTTACATTTAATTGATATATTATATCATTTTCGACATTCATATCCATCGAATCGGAATAGCCCATATTTGTTAACTGCTTAATACTATTTCTATATTTATTCTTAATAAGTTTAGCAACACTACTTTCTTTTCTAGCATATCCTATCCCAATTAATGTAACTAAATATCCACCTTCTTGAAATTCAAATTTATTATATACATATTGGTCATGATCATTTATCTTTAACCAAGTTGCATCAATATCATTCTTTATCAATTGGAAAATAATCCATTCACCAATATATCCGGTTTTTTCATACCCTTTTTTTACATCTTTAGTAACAAATGCCAAATACTGCGGTGCTTCGATTATTTTACCATATTTATCCTTAAACTCCAATAATTTTTTATATACTTCATCACCCTCTTTCATATAATTTATAGTTATATCCCCATTATAAATTTTACTTGCTTCTTCAA
>JAYEHA010000215.1:0-2857 GCA_034659335.1 Bacillota bacterium | reverse complement strand
GAAGAATATGAAGATATTAGAAAATTAATAATATTTGGGAATTGGGGTAACGACTTAATTAGTAAGAATAATATGTTTTCATCTATTTCAGAAGATGAAATAATATATATATTAGATAAATACGCTTCATTAAAAAATTTAGAGATAAGAGAATTAAATACACATTATAAAAATATTGATTCTAAATCTTTTGATGCTCTAAATCGTTTGATGACATCAAATATATTAAATGAAGATTTTTTAATAGAACCTTTAAACATTGATTTAATTAAAGATGCCATTAATAAAACAAAAAAAATAAGTCAAAATAAACAATTAATTAGTGAAAAAATAAATATAATTTTGAAAAAATATGATGAAAAATTGAGAGATAAAAAAGAAATAGATTTTAATCTTGTCCATGGTCAAACTGGAGCAACCATTTTATTTAACGGCAAGGTAACTAATCATCCGGCAAGTATTATTAAAACATTTTATCTATATGTTTTTCTAAAAGAAGTTGAATCAGGCATACGTTCTTTAGATGATAGACGTGTCTTTTTAAATGGAGATAAATATAATACAGTCGGTAATAAAATTACTGGCAGTGGGATTTTACAAAATTCTAAAGCAAATGTAACATACACTTGGGGTGAATTATTAAGCCTAATGATTATTGAAAGTGATAATGTTGCTACAAGTATGGTTATGCAAGAGTTAGAAACAAAAAATATCGACGAGTGGTCAAAAATATCTGGTCTTGAAAATACAGATATTACTGGTCCAATTTACACAGTAGCTGGTCGAGCAACAAAATCATCTGCAGAAGATTTGACAAAAGTACTTTATTTACTAGATACATTACCAACTGAATTGCGAAATTTTGCTTTAAAGTAAATGGAAGATTGCAAAGCAAAAGATCGAATAGCAAAAGGAGTTACTAGTATAAAATGGTTAGGTAATAAGTCTGGGACTTTAAGTAATTACGTTGGCGATTCAGCAATTATTCGATATGGAGATGGAAATAATACTAACACTATTTATATGACTATAATTTTAAGAACGACAGATGATGGGTTAATTAATATTTTGAAGTCTGAAAAAAAAATAGCTAAAATATCTTATGAAATAATTAATGAATTAAAAAGTATTAATCAAATAGATTGATATTTTTTAATTCAAGTTTTTGTTTAGCTCTAGAGTGTTAAAAACTCAAGGATTAATACTTATTTCTTTTTCTTTTGGTGGAAAGGCAATTAGTAAAGCTGAGAAATATATTTGAGACTATCTTATAGAAAATAATTTTTAATTATAAGAAATTCCTAAATAGTTAGGAATTTCTTTGTTTTTTGTATATAATGATAGGGGTACATATTAATTAATGAAAAGGTGAGAATATGTCATTTGCATCTGAAATGAAAAAAAATTTATGTAGAATTAAATCTGAAAGTTATAATTGTCAACTTGCTGAATTATCCGCTATAGCAAGAACTAATGGTCAAATACATATTGTTGGCATAAATAAAACAGATCTTACTATTAAATCAGAAAATGCAGCAATTGCTAGATTGATATTTACTTTGCTTAAAAAATGTTTTAGTATTGAGCCAGAAATTCAAACAAAGAAAAATTTTAGAAAACACAGAAAGAATTTGTATATTATAAAAGTTAGTGATTCTACAAATATACTAGAAAAATTAAAAATACTTTCTAAAGATAATGGATATTATCAAATTGTCGATAATATTAATGTTGAATTAATGAAAACTATGGATGCTAAAAAAGCATATATTCGAGGTGCATTTTTAGGTGGTGGCTCAGTAAATGATCCTAAAAAAGAGTACCATTTAGAATTAAATGTTCATAATGAGGTATTTGCTGAAGATTTAAATAAATTATTAAATGAATTTGAACTTAATAGTAAAATTATTACTAGAAAAGGGAATTATGTGCTTTATTTAAAAGAAGGCAATCATATTGTTAAATTTTTAAGTATAATTGGAGCTCATAAATCTTTATTTGAATTTGAAAATGCGCGAACATTAAAACAAGTAAGAAATAATGTTAATAGAATAGTAAATTGTGAAACTGCAAATCTAACAAAGACTGTAAATGCAGCATATAGGCAGGTTGAAGCAATAGAAAATATTATGAATAAAAAAGGACTAGATTATTTAGATGAAGATTTACAAGTTATTGCACTTTTAAGAATTGCTAATCAAGAATGCAGTTTAGTTGAGTTGGTTAAGCTTTATGGAGAAAATATTTCAAGGTCAAGTATTAATTATAAATTAAAGAAAATCGAGAAAATATCCGAAAAGATTAATGAGGGGGAATAATTATGAAAGAAACATTTGTGATAAAAAATGAATTAGGGTTACATGCTAGAGCGGCGGCAAAATTTGTAGAAATAACTAATGCATTTGATTCTGAAATTATTGTTACTGTAGGCAACTCTACTTTTGATGGAAAAAGTATTATGGGGTTATTATCTATTGGAATTAAAAAAGGTGAAGAAATCATAGTGTCTATTAGCGGAAGAGATGAAGAGGATGCATTTAAAGCAATAGATAAATTGATAAATGAAGATTTACTAGAAATGGAATAATATAGGAGGCTATTTATGGCTGTTGAAATAAAGTCGATTGATGAATTAATTGAGGGTCAAGTTTTAGGTAAAACATTGTTTGATGAAAATGGCAATGAATTATTATCAGAAGGAACTAAACTTTCTGAAAGAATGATTAATAAACTTGAAAATTTGGGTATTGAATATGTTCATATATTTAATAATGTAATTAATTTATTTGATGATAAAGAGGAAAAAGAAACAAGATTTTATGAAAGTACTGAAAAAACAAAAAAATTAACTAAAGAA
>JAYEHA010000214.1:0-2861 GCA_034659335.1 Bacillota bacterium | reverse complement strand
TCCAACATCTCTAAAACTTCCAATCCATTTGATGCTTCTTTAGAACTAATATTTTCTCTTTCTAATATTTCTTTTAACAACATTCTATTCATTTTAACATCATCTGCAATTAATACTTTTAAATTTATTTTTTCAATATTTACGACATTGTTATCAAAATAATTATTTGTATAAAATCTTTCAGGAATAAGTTCTATATAATATCTAAGTAATTCTACGTATTTCACAATTTTATTAATAGAAGGTTCCTCTACCCGTGTCTCCTCAACAATATCACAACAAACCTTATATAGCTCGGTCATTTGAAAATTACCTGTCATACCTTTTAATTTATGAGATGCTTTTAAAATTTTATCTATACTTTCTATTTCAACACTCTTCTCTATGTCTTTTAAATAATCTGGTAGTACATTAATTGCTTCTCTAACAAGTTCTGTAAAATCATCATCAGCGTAAAGCCATTTTTCAACCATCTTTTCACCGTTAATTTCAGTATTAATCTTTTCTTCGATAAACTCTAAAGGTACTTTAATAAAAATCTCTGTTCCAATTCCAACATTACTATGAATTGTAAATTCTCCACCCATTATTTCTATTAATGATTTTGATATAGCTAAACCTAATCCTGTGCCACCATGTTTTCTTGTGACGGATGAATCAGATTGTTCAAACGGGTTAAGTATCTTCTCAAGCTTATTATGAGCTATTCCAACTCCTGTATCTTTCACACTAAAATATAACATTGATTCCTCTCTCTTATAATCAACTGTTAGAATAATGCTCCCATTAACAATAAATTTAAAAGCATTTGATAATAAATTAATTATAACTTGATTTAACTTATGATAATCACCTTTAACTAAATAATTTGTCCTTTTTTCATTGATATACTCGTATTCAATATCTTTCTCTTTTGCCTTTAAAATAAACATTTTAAATACTTTTGAAGTTTCATCCTCTAAATTAAATATTACATTATCAAGTTTCATTTTATTATTATCAATTTTAGAGAAATCCAAAATATCATTAATTATCATTAGTAAATGTTCGCTTGAAGATTTTATTATATCAAGTTTTTCTATTTTCTTACTATCTATTTCATCCTCATATAAAATATCTGTATACCCAATCATTGTATTCAACGGTGTTCTAATTTCATGACTCATATTTGAAATAAATTCCATTCTTGCTTTTCCTGCTTGCTTTGCTTCTCTTGCTAATTTAGATAATCGTTCACTATTCTCAATCATTTTTCTACTAAAATAATACGCAAAATACAAGAAAATAAACAGTACTAATAGAATAATACCTCGTGAAATTCCAATATAATATTTTTTTAATTTATTAATTTCCTTCCTTTTTTCAGCTATTGCTACCCTACTTTCATAAAGTATTCTACTTGCATTTTCTCTAGTTCTTCCAAAATAAGAAGGAATTGTTTTAACAAATTCTTGCATTTCCTTTAATATAATCTGACTTTCCTCTATATCGTTATTCTTAACTGCTACTCTATAATTAGAAATATGATCAATTAGTTGATCTACTAAATCAATAACACCCATAATTTTAGGTTTTAAGTTAATTGTTTCTATTGCAAAATCACTTACTGTCTTAACTTCATAAAATATTTTCTCTGTATAGTCAAGCTTATCAACTAAGTTTAACGATAAATTATAGTCAATATATCCTCCTTTATCAAGAACCATAATTGCATTAAGTAAATTATCAATTTTCACTTCCATTTCACTTCTAAGTAATTTTGCATATTCATTATTCTTATTAATAGATATTGAATAAACATCAGTTTCTAAATCTTCGAGGTATCTTATAATATATTCTCCGATTAAAGCACGATTAGATGAATTTTCAAGTTCCGTATCAAATTCTCTATATGCTTTATTAAGCATAATATTAGTCATAAGCAGAACTAATATTCCAATTATAATAATAACAATAAATCCTAATAAATTTAAAATTGCTTTATTCCGATGTTTTTTATTCATTAATATCAACTTCATCATATTCGTCTAAATCACTATCATCTAAAAAACCATATTTATAAAAAATTGATTTACCCTCTTCTGATGAAGCATATTTCATAAACTTACGTGCTAATTCCTTATTTTCTGAACTTTTAAGCAAACTAAATACTAGTTTTTTCTTTAAAGCATATTTTTCATCTATAATTATACCTTCTACTTTATCTTCATTATCATCCCAAAATATAGTAGCATACCAGTTAATAGAAATATCAGCTTCATTACTACTTATTGCTTTAGTTATATTTCGAGAATCAGAAGTAAGATATAATGCATTAGCAAAAACCTCCTCAAAATTACCATACTTTTCAAGTATTTTTTTTGTTTCTTTACCAACACTACCACTATCAGGGTTACATATTACAACTCTATTATTCTTATCTGCTAAAGCACTTAAGTCTCCGGTAAGGCCTAAAGGATTTCCTTTTTTAACAACTAAGGTTGCTTTATTATAACCTACAAACTGCCCTTCTAAAAAATGACCTGATTCATAATTATTTAATCTGTAAGAATTTGAACCTGGTAAGTATAAATCGCCTCTATTACTTGCATCAATACTTTCATATAAATCATTAGATCCCCCTTGAATAATTTTAATACTACAATTATTCTCCTTCTCAAAGATCTCTACTAATTCTTGAACCGGTTTTACCATTGTAATCCCAATATAAAACAGCATTTCTTTTTTTTCGTTATTTTTATCAGCTTGACAACCTACTAAGTTTAAAAACACTATACTAAATATTACAATAACTACAATAGAATTCTTTTTCATAAAATCATCTCCAGACATCTACTAAAATAAAATTTTCATTTTGAAGC
>JAYEHA010000213.1:1087-2865 GCA_034659335.1 Bacillota bacterium | reverse complement strand
TTCATTTTCTAAACAACCGTAAACGATTTTCCTTATTAAATTTTCATCTCTTTTATCTAATTCAATATGTATAAACTTATCATTAATAACTCTATCAGATATTTGTCCACTTTTTTTAATTTCTTTTAAAATCTGAAAAGCTACTCTTCTTGTATTTATATTTTGCATAATATCTCCTCCAACTATATGTATTTTATCATAAGAATGATAATTTAAAAACAAAAAAGATGATTCTTAACGAACCATCTTTTTTTAAAGTAATACATTTTTTATACCGCTTCTTGTTCTCCTTCTTCAAAGTATTCCATTGTAAATCCTGTGTAACCATAAATAACAGATACAACTGGATTAATAAGGTTCAAGTAAGCATATGGTAAGTATGCAAATGGATGAACACCTAATGTAGTCCACATATAAGCACCACATGAGTTCCAAGGAACTAATGGTGAAGTAAGTGTACCAGCATCTTCTAATACTCTTGATAAGTTTTTAGGCTTTAAACCTCTTTTAGCATATTCATCTTTAAACATTTTCCCTGGAAGTACTATTGCTAAATATTGATCTCCAGCAGTTAAGTTCATAAATATTTCAGTAAGAACAGTAGTTAATACTAAACTACCTGTGCTTTTAGCAAGTTTTGCCATTGCGCCTACGATAGCTTCTAAGAATCCACCTTTATCCATTATTCCACCAAATACCATAGCACAAAGGATAAGTGAAACTGTCCACATCATACTATCCATACCGCCACCATTAACTAAACTATTTACTAATTCAACACCTGTATCAATTTCAAATCCATAATGCGCAGAACCTAAAACATCTCCCATTCCAGCACCTTGGAACATCATTGCGAATAATCCACCTAATACTGCTCCACCAAATAATCCTGGAATAGCTGGTGCTTTTAAAGCAACAAGTGTAATTACAATAACTGGTGGTAATAATAATAATATACTAATATTAAAAGAACCTGTTAAAGCTCCATTAATAACATTAATTTGATTCATATCTAATGCTTTTCCAGCATACTTCATCCCAATAAAAGCAAATATTACTAAAGTAATAATATAACTAACACCAGTAGTATAAACCATATGTCTTATATGATCAAATAAAGTAGCGCCTGAAACAGCTGGTGCTAAGTTAGTAGTATCTGAAAGTGGTGACATTTTATCCCCAAAATAAGCTCCAGAAACAACACAACCTGCAATAATTTCTACTGGAATTCCTAATCCTTGTCCAACTCCCATTAATGCAATACCAATTGTTGCTGCAGTAGTCCAAGAACTACCTGTAGCTAATGAAACAATTGAAGTAATTAATAAAGTTGCTACTAAGAATATTCCAGGTGATAATACTTGAAGTCCATAATAAATCATCGCTGGTACAATTCCAGCAGCTTTCCAAGTACCTACTACCATACCTATAATCATCAAAATAATAATTGCACCCATTGCTGAACTAATTGTTTCAACAACACCTTCTAATAATTCGTCCCATTTAAAGCCATTCATAACTGCTACTGCAGCCGCAACTGTTGCTGCTAATAATAATGGAATGTGTACATCTGCACCCCACCAATTCATACCAGCTGAAATAGCAGCAATTAAGAATATCATTATTCCAATTGCTTGACCTAAAGTACCTTTTTTTGCATTTGACATTTTTTCCCCCTTTTTTAAACTAAACGTTTTGTTAATTATATGTAGTATGTATCAAAAAAAATCAATAAAAATTAAATTTTATTGATTTTTAACTTTTTATAAACTTATTCC
>JAYEHA010000213.1:0-1077 GCA_034659335.1 Bacillota bacterium | reverse complement strand
ATTCCACTCTTTCAACCATCAAAATTAAATTTCTAATAAAACTAGATACATTTATCTTTCCACCTTTATCTCTTTTATTTCTAAGCATATCCATTTCGAGTTTAATATTTTGAAAATCATATAAACTATTAGAATATCTAGTAAATTTAGTATTCATATAATCCTCTATTCCAAGAGATGCGACATTCGTTAACCCTTTTGATAAAGCACGTCTTATTCTTTGCTTTACAGCAATCGGATTAGTAAAAGTATTATACATATCGTTAATTAAAAAATTTCTTAAATTCTCACTATTAATTTTTAAACAAACTTTAATAATTTCATCTGAACCTTTTTCGCTAGCAATTCCAATATCGTTTAAAATATAATAAAGATTTTTTTCAAATGAATTTTCATTTTCATTAGATTTAGTATTACCAAGTATATTTACTATATTATTTAATTTTTCAATATTTTCTAAATTCTTAACAACATTTTCTATAACTTTAACTACTTCAATTTTATTTATTGGTTTATTAATAAAAAAATCAACACCTGCTTTATAAGCTTTAGCAACAATCTTTTTTTCTGACACTTGAGAAATCATAATAAATTTTATGTAACTATTATCTACATTTTTAATAAAATTAATTCCATCTAATTCTGGCATTAACAAATCAATTAAAATAATATTAGGCTTTAATTTTTTTATTTCACTTAATGCATCTTTACTATTAGTATTTGATCCAATAACATTACCTAATTCAGCTTCTTCAATAATATTTTCCAAAACTCGAATAATATTTATATCATCATCAATAATGTAAATATTCATTACTCTCCCCCTTAACATCTTTTAATTTCAGTTTAATGTTTATTTGCGTAAACCTATCATAATTAGACAACACTCTAATCTCACCATTAAATTCATTCTTAATAATATCCCTTATAAGCGTCAATCCTAAACCTCTATGAATTTTACCATCATTAGTAAATTTAGTTGAAAATCCAGAATTAAAAATATAATTAATATTTTTCTTTTGAATTCCCTTTCCATTATCATAAATACTAACATGTAAATATTCTTCATCAATTAAA
>JAYEHA010000212.1:0-2866 GCA_034659335.1 Bacillota bacterium | reverse complement strand
ATGTATAAGCAGGAAAAAGAAAAAATCGAATTAGAAGAAGAAATAAAGCGAAATATAGATAAGACAATTAAGAAAAACCGAATTAATTATAATGATAGTTTTAATACAGAATTATTACCATTATCAAACGGTAAAAAAGATGGATTACTAGTAAGTTTAAAAACATTAAGAGAAATTTGTGGTTAAAAAAGTAATTTTTTTGATTTTTATAAAAAAATAAAGTAAGATAAGAATAGATGAAAGAAGAAACAAAACTATTCTTAATTAGTCATGTCTAATTTTTATAATAATCCAAGGGGTATCTATCTTCTTTAATTTCCTACAGTAAATTAACGCTATCATAAAAAAAAATTATTGCAAAAATGTATATTAATTATTATAATTATGTTGATTATATTTTAAATTAGAAGGAGATGGATATGAAAAAATATTAATTGTACTTATGACACTAGTAATGGTAATTAGTATAAGTTTGGTTGGGTTTGCAGGAACTGAGAAAAATTTTGATTTAGAAGATAATAATAAAATTAAAATTTTTAGCGAAAATACTTCTCAAAGAATATACTTTGATGATAGTATTGATAAAAATAATTTTACAAAATCTGGTTCTGGATATGTAGATTTAACGTATTATATAACACCAATATTTAGTACAAATACATACCAATTATATTTACAAGTAAGTGGAACGGATTTAACAAACTATGTTAAAGGAACCTATAGTGTGACAAGTACAAGTATACTTTTTCCAAAAGAATATATGTCTCCAAAATATATTTCTAAATCTTATACTACCTCAACACTTTCAAATATTTATTTAGCTACATTTTCTGCTCCTTCTGAAGAAGATAAAATTAAATTAGTAACAAAAGGAGTTAAAGTTTATGATATAAGTAGAGCTATGTGGATCGATTTTGGGAATTGGTCTGGAGCATTTGTTTTAGAATAAGAATATAAAAGGTGATTGTTATAGAACATGTTAATAGAAATGACATTGTATGTATTGAAAACTATTTAAAAACAAATTTTAATTTTGAAATTTTAGATGAGGAAAGTATTAAATATAAAGAACAACCTTTAGCTAATATAATTAAAACTGTAAAACAAAATATTAAATATTATATTAAAAGCAATAATTTAAATGTCAAAAAAAGTGATATTAAAATTTATAAATTAATTAGTAAATTTGATAATGACAAATTACTTTCTCAATTTTATGATGATAATATTTTTGGAAGTAAACATATAATAGTTGTTATTGACCTAGAGTCGGAATATATTTATAGTTCTTCTGGAAAGATGCATTCTTTACTTCAACTTTTAAGGGGTTTTTCTGAGAAAGATATTATTAATAATACTATTCGATATAAAGCGTATATGTTTTATTTAGAAATGTATCCTGATTTAGAGAAAATAATATCAAACTGGTATTAATCAAACTTAATATTTTCTCAATAGTTAGGGTAAAGTTATTGTAGGAAAAAAAATAAAGAAAAGTACCACTTATGTTATTATTAAAGTAGACAAACTCAAAATATAACAAGGGAGGCACTTTTCTTATGCTTAATAGTATACACGAATTTATTAAAAATGGCACTAAATCTATTGAAAAAATATTAAAAGACTTTGGAGAAGAAGAAAATCCAAATATAGGAGATTTAATATTAAACTTAGATAAACCATTGCAAGAATTACAAAGAAATATAATATCAGAAACAATTGAGGATTATGATGAAGCTATAAAAAAAGTAGTACTAGAAAAGAGAAATGGTCTATAATTAGAAGTAGTGATGTTGGTAGCTTTATGTCTACTTGTGGAGAAATACGATATGAAAAAACTTATCATATATCTAAGAAAACGAGTGAAAGAGTTCATCTAGTAGATAGATTTATAGGAATAAAACCACATACAAGAATAAGTGATGACGTTGTAATTAATGCAATAGAAAATGCAATAGATACCAGCTATAATTCAAGCGGAAAATTAGCAACGAATACGGAAGATGTAATCAGTAAACAAGCAGTAATGAAGCAAATTCATGAAGTAGAAATTCCTAAAGAAAACAGTGCTAGAAAAGAAAAAAAGAAAGTACGAGTATTATTATAGACGCAGATAAAGATCATGTATCATTGCAATTTAAGAAGAAAAAGGGTGATCTAAAAGAAGATAATTATGGAAGAAAAAAGAATACAATAATGCCAAGATTAGTATATATTTATGAAGGAACTAGAAAAGTTTCACCTGAAAGTAAAAGATACGAATTACACGGAAAATGGTATTTTAGTGGAGTATATCCAAATTCAGAAAAATTGTGGGATGAAGTATCAGAATATATAGAAAACAATTATGATACAGAAGTAATTGAGAAAATATATATATTAGGAGATGGAGCCTCATGGATAAAAACAGGATTAGATATATTAGGATCAAAAACTAAATTTATATTAGATAAATTTCATTTAAATAAATATATAATTCAAGCAACAAGTCATTTAGGTGATACAGCCGGAACATCAAGACAAGCAATTTATGATAGTTTTAGCTTCGAAGATAAAGAATATTTGAAACAAAGATTTAAAGATATATTATCAATAACATATAAAGAAACAAAACGAAAAGCAGTAATAAAAAGTAGAGATTATATACTTAATCAATGGAATGGAATAATAAAAAATGAAGATTTTGATGCTAGAATGTGTTGTAGTGCAGAAGGTCATATAAGCCATATATTATCAGATAGATTAAGTAGTAGACCGTTAGGATGGTCAGCAGTCGGAGTTGATAAAATGTCGCGATTGCGCGCATATAAAGCCAATGGTGGAAAGATACATGATTTGGTAATGTATAAGCAGGAAAAAGAAAAAA
>JAYEHA010000211.1:1170-2881 GCA_034659335.1 Bacillota bacterium | reverse complement strand
TCCCATATTTGACCTTCATTTAATTCACCATCACCAACTACTAAATAAGTATAATTATCTTTTTTATTTATTTTATTCCCTAGTGCAATACCTAATGATGTTGACATACCCTGACCTAACGATCCAGTAGTCATATCAATTCCTGTAGTTAAATTCATATCACAATGACTTGGCAGAGTTGTTCCATTTTCATTTAGTGTTTTCAACAATTCTTTATCAAAGTACCCTTTCAATGCCAAAGTTGCATATAACGTAGGACCTGAATGACCTTTTGATACAACTAAATAATCTCTTCCTTCCCACTTGGGATTTTTAGGATCTATATTCATTACTTTTCCATAAAGAACACCGATTAACTCAATAATACTTGCAGCTCCACCTATATGTCCATACCCTAAATGCGTTAATTCTTTTAAAGTTTCCAATCTTATTTCTAAAATAAACTTATCTAATTCCTTCTTCTCTTCAATACTAAGCATCTTATCACCTATTCCTTATTTTGAATATATGCATTCTCCATCGCTTCAATTAATGGTAATTTTTTTCCACTTAAATATCTAACCATTGCTCCGCCTGCAGTGCATACATAATTAATATCTTCTAAGTTAATATACTGAGAAGCTGCACTTACTGTATCTCCACCACCGATTACCGAATAACCTTTAGCCTTTGAAATAACCTTCCATAATCTTTTTGTACCCTTCTCAAACATTTTTTCTTCATAAACTCCAGCTGGACCATTAACAAAAATAGTATTTGCAGAATTTATTATTTCCTCGTAAGCTTTTAAGGTCTTACTTCCAATATCCATAAACATTTCATTTTGTGGAAGTTTATTTATTTCAATTTCACATCTTTTATTATCCTTTTTAAATCCTAAATCCTTTGGAAACTCTATTTTATCAGGGTAATTATTTAAATACTCTTTTGCATCATTTACAAAACCTAATAGATTTCTATTTTCTAAGAATTTTCTTTTGGTTTCTCCAATATCATAACCGCTAGCAATTAGAAAAATCTCTCCCGTTATACCAGTTGTTAAGATATTATCTGCTGTTTCATTAGACAATACTTGATTAATCATTCCAAATGCATCAGATATTTTAGCACCACCTAAAACAAAAACACATGGTTTATCAGGATTACTTATAATCTTATTTAAATTACTTACTTCATCTACAAATAGATATCCTGCTGCAGATGGCAATGTATTTTGAAATGCAACCATCGAAGGAGCATTTCTATGAGCTGCAGAAAATGCATCATTAACATAAAAGTCGAATAACCCTTGATATCTTCTAACTAAATAGCACTCTTGCATTTTTTCAGGAGTCAATTTAACAGAATTTTCGAAAGTTGAAATTTCTTCAGTTAAATATCTTAGATTCCCTAATAAAATACATTGCCCTGCTTCTAAATTTTTTATTTCATTTATTGCAAAGCCTCCTGCCACATCATCTATATATTTAACGTCTTTTTCTAAATATTCACTCAATTTTAGAGAATGTTCTTTTAAAGATATTAAATTTTGATAGTCTAAAGTATCACCTTGATGTGCTATTAAAGCTACTTTTGCATTCTTATCTAATAAATACTTAATCGTTGGTATTGACTTTTTTATTCTATTTTCATTAGTAATTTTTTTAGACTCAATATCAATAGGGGAATTAATATCAAGTCTAAGTAGTACTTTCTTATTATTATAATCAAA
>JAYEHA010000211.1:0-1160 GCA_034659335.1 Bacillota bacterium | reverse complement strand
AAATATTTATTAGTAGCATTAACTCCTTCTTCAGAATCTGTTTGCATTGACATACAAGCTCTAATCGCATCCATAGTTTCTGGAATAGTAACAGACTCTTGTGGAATATGAATTCCAAACATAATATCCTTACCAGAATTTACAATCATATCTTCCCAAACAAATATTTCATAGACGTCTCCTCTTGGATTTCCTATATCTCTACCATATCTAAATACTGAAGCATTTCCTAAGAAGCCTTCATCCATTGATATAACCTTAATTCTTGGATGAGCTCTAAAAGCCTTTAATAAATCATCTTTTGAATATTGTGACTTTGGTGTCGCTACAACTGATATAAAGTGTCCGTGAGTAATAGGAGTATGAATTAATAAACCTGTAGCATCAATATGTGGCATTATTGTCATTAAATCAACTGCTTGATGATTAGGAGCTTTATCAACTTTTAATGCATTAGTTAAACCTCTATGATAATCACCTGGATCAGCAACTCTTCTAATTATTGTAATAGCAATCTTTTCAACACCAACTGATTTATCAACACAATCAATTGCTCTAATTAAGCCTGTTGTATTACATGAAGCTAATTTTAAATAGTCTTCTCCAACTCCTTTTGAATAATTTGCATAGCCATGAAAAAATACATCTGCAATAGAATTATCCTCTCCACCTTGAAAAACTGCTTTAACATTATATTTTTCATATAACTCTTTATTTTTAGCACCTATTCCAGCACCTGTTGCATCTAAAGCTACATCCACTTCTGGTAAAATATCTTCCATAAAGCCTGAAACTGGTATATCCGCTGCTTCTAGTTTCTCTTTAGCTTCAGGATAAGCTGCATATAGTTTATAAGGCATCCCTTTATCTCTAAGAGCTCTTACACTTAATGTAGGTGCAGCATCTACTACTCCAACCAACTCCATGTCTTTTTGAAGTGATACGCCATCTGCTAATCTTTGTCCAATTACACCATAACCGACTACTATAACCTTTACTTTTTCCATTTTTACCTCCTAATATTCTGTTATTTCAACATCACAAACGTTTAACTTGATTAAAATATACCGCCTTTTTATTGATTTGTCAAATGAAAAGTCCATTTTTACTGGTAATTTATACTACAAAACTCTTTAACGCAAACGTTTAAGCTATTTCTA
>JAYEHA010000210.1:0-14099 GCA_034659335.1 Bacillota bacterium | reverse complement strand
TAAGGGAGGAATTTATGAAAAGAGTTTTGGTATTATTTTTAATATTGACATTGGTTATGTCAATAGCGGGGTGTACTCCGAAAGAAGAAGTAAAAGAGGTTAAAGAACTCGAAGAAACTTCTGAGCGAGTAAAAGAACCTGAGGTTGTAGAAGAACCTGTAAACCTTACACCACTTGTTGTTGGTTATGCAGCATTTAGTGAAAAGTTTAGTCCATTTTTTGGTACTACTGCTTATGATATGGACGTATCAGCATTAACACAAGAAAGTGTGTTATTAACTGATAGAAGTGGTGGAATTATCTATAATGCTATAGATGGTGAAAAAGTAAGTTATAATGGAACAGAGTATTTTTATAATGGAGTATCTGATGTAACAGTTAATTATGATGAAGCTTCTGATATTACAACTTATAATATGAAAATTAGGGATGACGTAAAATTTAGTGATGGCGAATATGCTGATGCTGATGATATTATTTTTTCTTATTATGTTCTTTCAGATCCTGCTTACACTGGGTCTTCAACATTATATTCTTATAATATTTTAGGAATGACTAATTATCGTATGAATAACTCAATGGCAGAAGAACTTTCTATTTCACCAGAGGAACTTGTTGCTGGAATTAATGAACCTAACGAAGAGTCTGCAGTATTTATTAATGAATTTGTTAGCAATATATTAGTATCTGAACTTGATTGGGTTAAAAGCTTATATGGTGATGATTCTTGGTCAGGTTATACAGAAGCTGATCCTTTAGCTAAAGATTTATTTGCTACTTTTTATAATATAGATGAAAATTATGATTCAAATACTATTGAAGATGAAGCAACAGTACTTGAAGATATTCTTGCTCAGTATGGCGATGATTGGAAAACATTAAGTGCTAATTATGGCGGAACTGAAAGTTATTTCCAACCAGATATTGAAGAGGGAGTAGGAGAGATTCTTCTTCAAGAAAAATTAGCTTCTTCAGAAGGTGTTGAAGTACCTAGTATTGAAGGAATCAAGAAAATAAGTCAAACTGAAGTTGAAGTTAAAGTTAGAGGTTTTGAAGCGCCAGCTGTTTATACAATTGCTGGAATAGATCTATCACCAATGCATTATTATGGTGACGAATCATTATATGACTATGATAAAAATATGTTTGGATTCCCAAGAGAGGATCTTTCTTTAATTCAGTCTAAGACTACTCAACCTATGGGAGCTGGACCATATAAATTTATTAAGTATGAAGATAAGGTAGTTTATCTTGAAGCAAATGAGCATTATTATAAAGGTGAACCAAAAACTAAGTATTTACAACTTAAAGAAACTACTGATGGTGAAATGATTGCGGGTGTTGGAACAGGCGAAATTGATATTGCTAATCCATCAGGATCAGTTGCAAAATTTGAAGAATTAAAAACTTATAATTCAAATGCTGAAGTAGTTGGAAATGTGATTACTGCAAATTCTGTAGATAATCTTGGATATGGATATATTGGTATAAATGCAACTAATGTAAATGTTGATGGTAATCCATCATCTGAAGAAAGTAAAAACTTAAGAAAAGGTTTTGCAACTGTTTATTCAGTTTATAGAGATGTAGCAATTGATAGTTATTATGGAGATGCTGCTGCTGTTCTTAATTATCCAATGTCAAATACATCATGGGCAGCACCACAAAAAGCTGATGAAAATTATGAAGTTGCATACACTAAAGATATTGATGGAAATCCAATTTTCACATCAGATATGGTAGCTGGTGATAAATATGATGCAGCTCTTGAAGCAGCAAAAGGATTCTTTAAAGCTGCAGGATATACTTATGATGAAGCAAGTGAAATGTTTACTAATGCACCAACAGGAGCTTCTTTAGAATATGAAATTATAGTTCCAGGTTCTGGAGAGGGAGATCACCCAGCGTTTGCAATATTAGCAGATACTAGAGAAGCATTAGGCAAAATTGGAATTACATTAAATATTAATGATCCATCAGATACAAATGTTTTATGGAATTCTTTAGATTCAAATGTTCATTTAATGTGGACGGCTGCATGGGGATCAACAATTGATCCAGATATGTATCAAGTATATCATAGTTCAAATGGTAAAGGAAAAGGTGGAACTGAAAGTAATAGTTACAATATTGATGATCCTGAACTTGATCGTTTGATTATTGAAGCAAGACAAAGTTCAGATCAAGCATTTAGAAAAATTGCTTATAAACAAGCTTTAGATATTATTCTTGATTGGGGAGTAGAAATACCAACTTATCAAAGACAAAATTTAGTAATATTTAGTACAGAACGTGTAGAAATGGATACTGTAACACCTGATATTACTACTTATTGGGGATGGATGAAGGATCTTGAATTATTAGAAATGAAATAAAATGTTAAAGTTAAATAGGCCTGCTTAAAGCAGGCTTATTTAATGTTATTGAGAAGAGGTAGAAAATGAGAAAATATATATTAAAAAGACTAGCAATATCAGCAGTTTTACTTTTTTTTGTGTCATTGATTATATATGCAATTATGAGAAGTATACCAACGTCATATGTTGAAGGGCAGGCAAGAATGCTTTCACAAATGCCTGGAGCTAAAAGTTATAGTGAATGGTTAACTCAATTAAATACGACATATGGTATGGATAAAGGAATTATAGAAGGATTTATGCAATGGGGTAAAAATGCTATCCACGGTGATTTTGGTGATTCGTGGCAATTTAATGTGCCAGTTGTAGAAAAATTTTCAGATGTTATTTGGGATTCTTTTAAATTAGGATCAATAGCTTTTATACTTCAAATTTGTATTGCAATACCGCTTGGTATATTAGCGGCTAGAAAACAATATAGTCATACTGACTATACCATTACAGTACTTGCTTTATTGGGTATTTCATTACCTACATTTTTCTTTGCTACAATACTTAAATTAGTATTTTCTGTATGGCTTGGGTGGTTACCGTTATATGGTAAAGTTGGAAGGTTTTATGAACAACTAAGTGGATTTGATCAATTTTTTGATATTGCAATACATTTTGTTTTACCTATCATGACACTTGCCATTGTTAGTATTGGTGGTTTAATGAGATATACTAGAACAAATATGCTTGAAGTTTTAAATTCTGATTATATTAGAACTGCTAGAGCTAAAGGATTATCAGAAAAAAGAGTAATAAATCATCATGCTTTTAGAAATACATTAATTCCAATAGTGACAATTTTAGGTGGATCTTTACCTGGACTCTTTGCTGGAGCTTTAATAACAGAGACATTATTTCAGATACCTGGAATTGGATATACTGGTTATTTAGCTATGGTAAGTGGAGATATTCCTTTTACTATGTTTTATATGGTATTTATGGCATTTTTAACACTTTTAGGAACATTGATTGCCGATATTTTATATGCAGTGGTTGATCCAAGAGTAAGAGTGAGTTAGGAGGTAATCGTGGATAAAGAAAATAAAAAAGAAGATAAATTAATTGTTGAAAAAAATAAAAGAGAAGAAACAACTTATCAAGTAGATTCTGAAGCTGATAGTTTATCAAATGTTCAAAGAATAAAAGTTTTATCTCCTGGAATGTTGGTTATAAAAAGATTTCTTAGAAATAGATTAGCAATTATAGGTTTTATTATAATATTACTTATGTTTATATTTTCATTTATAGGTGGGATTTTTTCACCATATGATGAAACGCAAGTATTTAAATATATTGGTACTATGTCAAAAGAATATGCGAGTGTTACGTTAAATGATCAGTATAGATACACTACGTCTGATGAAGAAATTTATGATTCAAGTGCTCATTCAAAATTTATATTAGCAAGTAATAAAGGTGATATGTATTTTTCGGATAAGGGAAATGCCTTTTATATAACACTTGAAGGCGAAAAATTATGTGGTATTTCTTATCTTAAACCTATTGCTGAAGTAACATATTTAAGAGGGATTCTTAAGATAAAACCCATTGAAGAAATTGAAATGACTAATGAGGTTGATGCTTTAATTAAGGATGCTATTAATCAAGATAAAATGAAGTTTATGTATAATGATGAACAATATATAATTGAAAGAGACGGAAGAAATTATATTCTTGAAATAGCTAAAAATGTAGCTTTTGAATCTTTTTTATATGTGGAATCAGCTACTAAAGATAATAATTTAACATATGATTTTAAGTATTTATTAGAAAAAACACTTAAGAATAATAAAGTAGATTTCTTTGAATATAATGAAGAAAGATATGAGTTTGATAAAGAAGAAAATATGGTGAGTGTATATCGTATTACGCCAGATGGAAGAGAAGAATATGCATTAGTTTCACAAATTGCATTTAAATCTAGCGCCCAAGATGTATATTTAAGTGTTGAATTTAAAAAAGAACTTACTAAAGCAATAATGAATAAGGATACTTTATTTGTTTTTGCTGATGAAGATGGAAACAATGTAGAATTTAATATTTCGCGACTTAATAATATGTATACTGTTAAAACTGAGACAGATACACATTTGATTTCTATACATGAACAGCCTTCATTTAAACATTGGCTAGGTACAGATCAACATGGAATGGATGTATTAACAAGACTTATGTATGGTGGTAAAATTTCACTTGTAATAGGATTTATTGTTGTATTTTTAGAAATTTTAATTGGTGTTATTATGGGTGGAATTGCAGGCTATTTTGGAAAATGGACTGATATGATAATTATGAGGATTGTTGATGTTTTTAATTGTATACCATTTTTGCCATTATTGATTATTATTGGTTCTGTTATGGATTCATTAGATATAGATCCTAAAGTTAGAATATATTATTTGATGCTTATTTTAGGAGTTATGAGTTGGCCTGGGATTGCAAGGATGGTTAGAGGTCAAATTCTTTCCCTTAGAGAGCAAGAATTCATGTTAGCTGCTGAGGCTACAGGCTTAAGAATTTCTAGAAGAATTTTTAAACATTTGATACCTAATGTAATTCCACAATTAATTGTATTAGCTACACTTGGACTTGGTGGAATTATTATTTATGAATCAACTTTAAGTTTTTTAGGTTTAGGTGTTAAATTTCCGTATGCTTCATGGGGAAATATAATTAGTGGTGTTAGTACAGCATATGAAATGACTAATTTTTGGTTTGTTTGGATACCTGCTGGAATGTTGATTCTTTTGACTGTACTCGGATTTAATTTTGTTGGTGATGGGCTTAGAGATGCGTTTGACCCTAAGATGAAACGGTAGGTGGAGTATGAAAAAAAATAAAAAAATCACAAAAAAAACAACTAATAAAAATAGCGATTATATTTCTGCTAACGAATCAAGAAGAATTTCTAAAGAAAATAGAAAAATAACTGCGGATTTTGAAAAAATTAGAAACCGTAAAAATGTACCAGAATCCGAATATATTACAAAGATGAAAGATAGTAATAATTTACTTGAAGTTGAGAATTTGCATACTTATTTTTTTACTGATATAGGAGTTGTAAAGTCGGTAGACGGTGTAACTTTTAATATTCCAAAGAGAAAAACTGTTGGGATAGTTGGTGAATCAGGTTGTGGTAAATCAGTAACAAGTTTATCGATAATGCAATTGGTTCAACGACCTCAAGGACAAATAGTGGATGGAGAAATTAGATTCGATTTTGGCGAAATTGCTTATGATATTACTAAAATTCCTACAGAAAAAATGCAAAAAATTAGAGGAAATGAAATAGCTATGATATTTCAAGAACCTATGACAAGTTTAAATCCAGTTTTTCGAATTGGAATGCAAATTGATGAAGTAATAGAACTTCATAATTCAGAAATGGGTAAAGAAGATGTAAAATCTCATACATTAGAAATGATTAAGATGGTTGGGATACCTGATGCAGAAAAGGTTTATAAAATGTATCCTCATGAACTTTCAGGTGGTATGCGACAAAGAATAGTTATTGCTATGGCGCTATCGTGTAATCCTAAACTTATTATTGCTGATGAACCAACGACTGCTTTAGATGTTACTATTCAAGCTCAGATTATGGATTTGTTGAGAAATTTAAAAGATAAGGTTAATAGTAGTATTATGCTTATTACACATGATTTAGGTGTTATTGCTGAGATGGCAGATGAAGTAGTAGTTATGTATGCGGGTAGAGTTGTAGAAAAAGGAACAGCACATGAAATATTTCATAGCCCATCACATCCATATACTATTGGATTGATGGCAAGTAGACCAGGTATAGGAGATAAAAAATCAGGTAAGTTATTTAGCATACCAGGTTCAGTTCCTAACCCTGTCAATATGCCTAATTATTGTTATTTTAGAGATAGATGTGATAGAAGAATAGAAGAGTGTAATGGAGGATATCCTCCACAAATTTTTCTTTCGGATACTCATATGGTTACATGTTATAGATATTTAAAAAATAAGGAGGAATAAGATGATTGAACAACATTCAATAAATGATGACGAAGTACTTAAAGTTAAAAATTTAAAAAAATATTATCCTATTACTTCTAATGTTTTTATGAAAGCTAAGTTGTATGTAAAGGCTGTAGATGATGTAAGTTTTAGCATTAAAAGAGGAACTACAATGGGATTGGTAGGCGAATCAGGATGCGGGAAAACAACTATAGGTAAGACGATTCTTAAACTGACTAATAAGACTGATGGAGAAGTTATTTTTGAAGGGAAAGATATTCATGATCTTAGTAGGAAAGAATTAAGGAAAATGAGACCTAAAATACAGATTATTTTTCAAGATCCCTATTCAAGTCTTTCTCCTAGAATGCCAGTAGGTGAAATTATTGGAGAAGCTGTTAGAGATAATAAATTAGTACCAAAAGAAGAGTTTGATGAATATATTTCAAAAGTAATGATAGATTGTGGTCTTCAACCTTATCATAAGACTCGTTACCCTCATGAATTTTCAGGTGGACAAAGACAGAGGATTTGTATAGCCCGTGCCATTGCATTAAATCCTGATTTTATAGTTTGTGATGAACCTGTTTCTGCATTAGATGTTTCAGTGCAAGCACAGATAATTAATTTATTAAATGAATTACAAGAAAAGTATAATCTTACTTATTTGTTTATATCTCATGATTTATCTGTTGTAGAACATATTTCAGATAATGTTGGAGTTATGTATTTAGGGAATCTTGTAGAGTATTCTGATAAAGAGTCTATATTTTCAGAACCGTTACACCCATATACTAAAGCATTATTTAGTGCTATTCCTATTGCTGATCCTGATATGAAAAATGATAGAATTATTTTAGAAGGGAATATACCTTCACCATCAAATCCACCATCAGGATGTAAATTTCATACACGTTGTAGAGAATGTATGGAGATATGTAAAACTCAAATTCCTGAAATGATAGAAGTAAAAGAAGGACATACAGTAGCATGTCATCTTTATACTGGAAAAATTTAGATTAATAAAAAGGATTGTGAAATAGCATGGTTGGTAATAATAAGGAAGATGATGGACGCGTAGTTGCAGATATGAATTTTGAAGGGGCTCCATGGTATAGAAAAAAAAGAAAAAATTTGGAATCTGTTGAGAGATACGATTTGAATTTAACAAAAAAAGAGACCGTTTCTTTAATAAAAAGTGCTCTATTAGCAGGACTTTTAGTTGGATTTGTTTTTATTTTAGCTTTCTTTTTATTTATTCTCTTCTCTACAGAAGTTTGGCTTAAACCATAAGGAGGAAATTTTGGATAAGAAAAAATCAAAGACAAATTATGAAAAACATATTGTTAAGTGTCCTCATTGTCAAAGGGAAGTGCTTGATCATATGACGCAGTGTCCATTTTGTGAAGGAGAACTTAATCCGAAATATACTTCTTTTGATCCCCAAAAAATTAAAAAAATTAGAAGGATTTTGACAATAATTTTATTTGTTATAGCATTAATGATTTTAATATTAAGATTAAATTAATAATTATTGACAAGAATGTATTATAGTAGTAAAATAAATTTTATAAATCATTGAATGAGAGTAGTAACTTTAGAAAAACATTAAAGCGAGCTGATGGTAGTGGGAGTTCAGTATGTGGATTTTGAGTGAATGGACTCATGAGTGGAAGCTGAAATAATAGTAGGCGACTCGGGTTCTCCCGTTATAGAGATAAGATATGAATGTATCTGAATGAGATGGAATGACGATTCCAATATGAGGTGGTACCGCGATTAATCGCCCTCTAAGTTTAATATAACTTAGGGGGCTTTTTTATTTCGAATTTTTCAGGTAGCTAACTGAAGAAAAATCTTATTCATTCTGATTCACTAAAACAATATTATTAAATTGTATAATTAGGAGGAAAAAAATGAGAAATATCAATGGTCAGTTTGGAATATTTGGTGGGAGTTATGTGCCTGAAAAATTAAAGAAACCTTTAAAAGAATTAGAAGAAGAGTTTTTGAAATATTATCAAGATGAAGAATTTAAAAAAGAACTTAATTATTATCAAAAAGAATATATTGGAAGAGAAAATCCGCTTTATTTTGCAGAGAATTTAACGAATTATGTTGGTGGTGCAAAAATATATTTAAAACGTGAAGATTTAAATTTTACTGGGGCACATAAAATTAATAATACAATTGGACAGGTATTACTAGCTAAACGTATGGGAAAGAAGAAAATAATTGCTGAAACAGGAGCTGGACAACATGGTGTAGCGACTGCAACAGTATGCGCTTTATTCAATATGGAATGTAAAATTTTTATGGGTGAAAAAGATATAGAAAGACAAGAGCTAAATGTTTTTAAAATGCGTCTTTTAGGTGCTGAAGTAGTATCTGCAATAGGTGGTGAGCGGACATTAAAAGATGCAGTAGATGAAGCTCTTAATGAATATGTTCAAACATATAACGATACTTATTATTTACTTGGATCTGTGGTTGGACCACATCCTTATCCATTAATGGTAAGAGAATTTCAAAGTATAATAGGAAAAGAAGCAAAAAATCAAATAATTGAAAAAGAAGGTAAATTACCTGATTATCTTATTGCTTGTGTAGGAGGGGGGAGTAATGCAATGGGGTTATTCAGCAATTTTGTAGATGATAATGCTGTTAAAATGATTGGAGTTGAAGCAGCAGGCTTAGGACTTGAAACAAATAACCATGCAGCAACATTAACAACTGGAAGTGTTGGCATAATACATGGATTTAAATGTTATAATATTCAAGACGAAGAAGGTAAACCTTTACCGGTATATTCAATCGCAGCAGGTTTAGATTATCCTGGAGTTGGCCCAGAACATTCTTATTTTAAAGATACAAAAAGGGTTAAATATGTGACCATAACTGATGATGAAGCTGTAGAAGCTTTTAAAAATCTTTCAAGAATAGAGGGGATAATTCCTGCAATTGAAAGTGCGCATGCAGTAGCATATGTAATGAAATTTGCTAAGGAATTACCAAAAGATGAAGTAGTAATTGTTAATCTTTCTGGTCGAGGTGATAAAGATTTATACAGGATGAAAGAACAATTATTATTATAAATATTTTAATTTTAAATGTAGTTATTGATAATTCATTCAGATAGGGATAAAATATTAGTAGAAAGCAGGAAAAAATTAAAAGGAGTGAATATTGTGGGAGAAAAGAAGAGTAATTTACTATTTAATATTATAGCCCCTATTTATGGATTATTTTATAATAGTCAAAAAAAACGATTTAATAAAATTATTAATAAAATTCAAGAGGAACTTAGTATATTGAAATATAGAGAAATTATTGATATTGGATGTGGAACAGGTGCATTATGCTCGGTGTTGAATAAAAAAGGAATGAAAGTAACTGGTATTGATCCAGCTAAAAATATGCTTGAAATAGCGAAAAATAAGCCTGAAAATAAAGATATTAATTTTATTCAGGCGAATGCTCTTAAAAAGCTACCCTTTCAGAATAAAAGTTTTGATATTGCGATTGCATCTTATGTAGCTCATGGATTAAAAACTAATGAAAGAAAACAAATGTATGCTGAAATGAGTAGAGTAGCAAAAGAGTTTGTAATTATATATGATTATAATGATAATAGAGGTATGTTAACAAATGTTATTGAATGGTTGGAGGGTGGAAATTATTTTAATTTCATTAAAAATGCGGAACCTGAAATGAAGGACTGTTTATTAGAAATGAAGCTTTGCTTTTCAGATGTTCATATAGTTAATGTTGATATAAGAGCAAACTGGTATATTTGCAAACCAAGTGAAGTATAAGAGTTTTTAAATATGAGGTGTTTATGGAAAAAATAAAATTTGCTTGTCCATTAGATTGTTTTGATTTGTGTTCTTTAGTAGCTATAAAAAAGGAAAATAAAATAATAAAAATTGAAGGAGATAAAGATCATCCAATTACAAAAGGATTTGTATGCAAAAAAGGTAAAAATCATTTAACAAGATTATATCATCCTAAAAGATTTACAAAACCTATGATTAAAAGAAATAATATTTGGATTGAAATTTCGTATAAAGAAGCAATAAATATTCTTAAAACTAAATTAGTCAGTTACATTGAAAACTTTGGGTCTTCATCAATTCTTCATTATAATGATAGTGGGTATGAGGGTATAAGTAAAAAAGTGGATGAAATTTTTTTTGATTCTTTAGGTGGCGCGACAACTCCAACTGGTACTTTATGCTGGGGAGCTGGTGATAAAGCAACAGAATATGATTTTGGTAATAATTTATCAAATTATCCTAATCAAATAGAAAAAAGTAAATTGATAATTTTATGGTCAAGAAATCCAGTAGACACAAATATTCATATGGTTTCCTTTATTAATACTGCTAAGAAAAATGGAGCGAAAGTTGTATTAATTGATCCAATTGAAACAGCATCAGCAAAATTAGCTGATTTATTTATTCAAATTAAGCCTGGGACTGATGCTGCTCTAGCATTAGGAATAGGTAATTATTTAATTGAAAATGATTATTATGATGATAATTTTATTAGTAATTATTCGTTAGGGTTTGAAGACTATAAGAAAAATGCAAGTACTTTTGATATATCAAAAGTAAGCACAATAACGGGAGTATCTGATAATAAAATTATTAAATTTGGAGAAATGTTAGGTCGGACAAAACCTGTTTCAATAGTTATTGGATTTGGCATACAAAGATATAAAAACGGAGGGAATACTGTAAGATCAATAAATGCTCTTGGTGCGTTAACTGGGAACATTGGAAGAGAAGGTGGAGGATTATTTTATAATAATAAACAATTTAAAGGGTTAAATGGTGCATTATCAAATAGAATTAAAAGTAAAGTCAAAAATAGAAGAACTTTTTCAAAAACTAAATTAGCAGATTTTATTTTACAAGATAAAAATGTACCTGTTAAATGTCTCTTTATAACAAAATCAAATCCTTTGGCTCAACTTCCAAATATAAATAAAGTTATAAAAGCTTTAGATTTAGTCGAATTTAAAGTTGGAATAGATTTATTTATAACGGATACAATGAATTACTGTGATTTAATATTTCCGGCTACAACAATATTAGAAGAAGAAGATATAGTTAGTAGTTCAATGTTTAATCCACATATTTTATATTCTAATCGAGCAATAGAACCAATTGGTGGAATTGTTTCGGAATATGAATTATTCCAAAAAATAGCTAAAGAAATGAATATTAAAGATTATCCATATTTAACTAGAGAAGAATATTTTAATGCACAATTAAAGCCGTTATTTGAAAAGTATAATTTAAATTTAAAATTGTTAAAGAAAAATTCATTTTATATTCCTAATAAGGAGATTGCATGGAAAACTAGAATTTTTGATACTCCATCAAAAAAATTTGAGTTTTATTCAAAAAAAGCTAAAGAAGATGGTCAATTACCAGTAGCTAATTATTTGCCGATTAATAAGAATGATAAATATCCAATAAGATTATTAACTACGCATTATAGAGATTCATTACATTCACAGGGGTTTTTAGATAATAATAATTTTTCTGAAATTTATCTATCAGATTATTTAATGAAAAAAAATAACTTTTCAGAAGGAGATATTGTAAATGTAAAGTCGGAATTTGGTCAAATAAAAGCAATTGCAATATTAAAGAAAAATATGAGAAATGATATAGCATTAATTTATCAAGGAAATTGGCATAAAAATGGAAGTGTAAATTTTTTAACGCCAGATATTATTAGCGATATGGGAGAACAAACTGCTTATTATGAATGTTTTATTGATGTTTTTAGTTAGTGATTATTGTTGAATCTAGAAATTATATTGTATAGAGAGGTGCTATTATGGAATATGATATTTCAAAAATTAAAAATTCGCTATTAGATATTACTGATGCAATAAGAAGTGTACTAGATCTTGATTTAACAATTGTGGATAGTAATTTAAAAAGAATTATTGCTACTGGTAGATATAGTAAAGAAATAGGAGAAACAGTAGATGTAAATTCTGTATTTTCATTTGCTATTGAAAATAAACAGAGTTTTATTATTAAAGAACCTAAAAAACACGTTGCTTGTTTGAATTGTGCTAAAAGAGATAATTGTAAGGAATTTGCTGAAATTTGTTCGCCAATAAAAATTAGTGGTGTAGTCATTGGAGTAATAGGATTAATTGCCTTTAATAACGAACAAAAAGAAATGATTATTAATAATGATGTAAATATTTTAAATTTCTTAGATAAAATGTCTGATTTAATTGCAAATGAAATGATTAGAGAAAATAATAGACAAAAGTTATTAACTCAATCGGAAGAACTTGAATTTTTATTTGATGCTGTTAATAGTGCAATTATTTCTATTAATAATGATTGTGCTATTATTAAATATAATAAGTTTGCTAAAAATAGATTTAATGAACTGGAAAAAGGAATTAAGATAAACAAATTGTTTAATATTCCAAAATGTAAATTGTTTGAAGACATGAAAATTTCATATAATAATGAATTAGAATATAATGGCAGACGATATTTATATACAAAAAAACCAATTTTAGATAATGATATTGTTATTGAAATAGTAATTGAATTAAAAGAAATGGAGTCATTAATAGATACTGTTAATGATATTGTTGGTGATAAAACTGCTATTAAATTTAATGATATTATTGGTGATTCAGAAATTTTAAAGCAAACAAAAAAAATAGCTAAAGTAGCTTCAAAATCATCTTCTACAGTTCTTATTCAAGGTGAAAGTGGTGTAGGAAAAGAGTTGTTTGCAAGAGCAATTCATTATGAATCAAGTAAAAAATATAAACCGTTTATAGCAATAAATTGTGCTGCGATACCTGAAAGTTTACTTGAAAGCGAATTGTTCGGATATGTAGAAGGATCTTTTACAGGAGCTAGTAAAAAGGGGAAAATAGGTAAATTTGAATTAGCAACTAATGGTAGTATATTTTTAGATGAGATAGGAGATTTACCTATTCATTTACAATCAAAATTATTAAGAGTTATTCAGGAAAAAGAAATAAGGCGGATTGGTTCTAATACAGTAATTAAAATAAACACTAGAGTTATTGCTGCTACAAATAAGGACCTTGAAAAAATGGTAGAAGAAAATCAGTTTAGAGAGGATTTATTTTATCGCCTTAATGTGATTCCTTTATTTGTACCATCATTAAAAAGTAGAAGAGATGATATTCCTTCTTTAGTTAAATTTTTCTTAAATAAATATAATGATAAATTAAATAAAAATATTTTGGAAATAGATGATAGTGTTTTAAATACATTAATTAAATTTCCATGGAAAGGGAATATCAGGGAATTAGAAAATACTATAGAATTTGCAATTAATATGACTGAATCTAATATTATTGATATTTACTCTTTACCTAAGAAATTTAATGAAACGGAAAATACAGAGAAAGTTATTGATGAAATTATTAATTCAATTGAATCTATAGAAAAGAATGAAATTATGAAAGCAATAAAAAAATATGGTATTACGCCTGAAGGATATAAAAAATCGTATTTTGCTTTGGGAATTTCAAGAGCAACTTTTTATAGAAAGTTAAAGAAATATAAAATCAATTAATCTCAAAATGACATTAGTCTCAAAATGAGAATTCAAAAGGGTGGGTTAGTATCAAAATGATATTAAAAATATAAAAAATGATATTTTTTCTTGGAATGATTATTGCAT
>JAYEHA010000209.1:0-2930 GCA_034659335.1 Bacillota bacterium | reverse complement strand
CAGTAAGTCCATGTAAATAAAGAGCAGTTTCACCTGAAAAAATACATTTTTTATATCTTATTTGAATATTATACATCTCATCATCAAATAACTCAGGCAAAATATATACACCACGTGCTGATCGTTCCAATACCCCTTTATCCACTAAATATTTTAAGCTTCCACGTGGTATATTAGCATTTGTAATTTGAGCTGTAGTAATCGTTCCATTATTCTCATGAACCAATTTCATTATTTGGGCTTCTCTGTTCATAATATTCACCTCACATTTGACATTCTTGCTTATAATAGTAATATATATATGCGAGAATGTCAAATCAATTAAAGCTTTTTATGCAAGTCCATAAACAATGTTACTTTATAGATCAAAATTTGATTTGCAAGCATCAAAAAATAAAAAAGCTTCAAAATCCTTAAATATAAATATTTTGAAACTTTTGATTTCTATTCCCACTCAATAACATCATCATTATTTATAATTATAAATGATGATTTATCATACTTTCTGGTATTTAATTTATCTGTATTTTATATGATATATAGGTTTTTAAAATTTTTTGCAAACATTTTGCAAGCAAAGTATATTCTATTTATTTTAATTATGGCGAATTCGCCACAATTAAAACTATGAAATAAATGTTCTTTTCGGTTAAATCGTTTTTCATATTTTACTTGACAATAACATAAATATGAATTCTTCACTCTACGACCTGTTTTGCAAGTTACTATCAAGTTAAATACATACCATTTATTCTTTATAAACCATTGCAAAACCTAGTTTATATAAATTATCATCAAAATTTTTCTTTAATTTTGTGTGCTTCAATCAAGTTACCATCAAGTTAAACTTATATAGTATCATATTCTATACATTTTCCATTACATGCGCCCAATGAAAATATGACTCAACATCTATTTTCTTTATTGTACAAAATCGCTTCGCGATGGTGACCCTTAATCACTATCTCGAAGCGATTTTTATGTATTGATAGTAGACCTTTTATAAAAATTATATTATTATTAAGTTATCAGACAAAAACAAAATACAAAAGAAAAAAAGGTTCTACTATCATGATGATTTTATCATCTTTAAACCATAACTACAATTACATATTTATTATTTCTTTATCTAGAGGTCCTCCAACTTTTTTTATTTTGTTTCTTAACAGTTGAAATTAATTTTTATGTCTTAAAGGAGGACACTTTATGATAAAAGAAATCTATCAAGATTATTTAGATAAGTTCTATGAAATGTTAGAGTTACGAGATTTAACAAAAAAATACTATTAAAAATTATACATCTTTTCTACTTCAATATTTGACTTGGGTCAATACTAATTTTTTTAAATCTCTCGAAGCTATTTCTTATGAAGAAATAAGACTTTATATTTTACATTTAAAAAATGTTAGAAAACTAAAAGGTAGTACTATTAATGCTCATATTTCCCAACTTAGATTTTTCTATATCTATATTTTAAAGAAACCTTTTGATAAGTACGAAGTTCCATTTATGAAAACTACTCGGAAATTACCAACAATTTATTCGAAAGAAATAATCTTTCAATTCATTGATTCTTTTAAAAATATAAGACATAAAGCTTATGCTGCTATTCTTTATTCTTCTGGTATCAGAGTTTCTGAACTTCAACATCTTCGATATGAAGATGTCAGTAGAAAAAATATGATGCTATATATTAGAGAAACTAAATCTAGAACTGATCGTTATGCTATTTTATCTAAAAATGCTTTAGCTATTTTAACGAAGTATTGGAATTCTAATGGAAAGCCTAAAGGTTATTTGTTTCCTGGTTATCATAATAGAAATAAATGTGTTTCTAAAAATACTATCAATAATGTTTTTGATGACCGTTCAAAAACTTTTGGAGTAAAAATCACACCTCATTTACTCCGCCATCACTTCGGTTGTCATATGTATGAAGACGGGTATGATATTTTAACTATACAAAAATTGCTTGGTCATAAATCCATTAATTCAACGACAATTTATATTCAATTGGCCAATCCTAATCAGTTTAATATAATAAGTCCTTTTGAGCATGAGTGATAAAAATGACTTATTATAGTTATTTAAAAAGAAAAAATGATAAATATGGAAAATATCCTATTAGATATATTTTTCAAAATTATTATGATCTTTTTCTTGAAAAGTATGGTCAAAAATATTTTAATTTTCATCATGACAAGGTTATTAATGCTATTAGCAATTGCAAAACAAGTGCTTTAGGTGGTCATTCTGTTACTTGTAATGACTGTCATACAACTATTAATCATTATAACTCTTGTAGAGATAGACATTGTCCGAATTGTCAGAGTATTCCAAAACTTAAGTGGGTTGACGCTAGAAAAAAAGATGTTTTAGATACTTCTTATTTTCATTGCGTTTTCACAATCCCAAAAGAATTGAATAATCTTTTTCTTTCAAATCAACAACTACTTTATACTCTTTTATTTAATGCTTCTGCTAAAACCATGAAGTCTTTAGGTGCAGAGGAAAAATATCTTGGGGCTAAAATAGGTTTTATTAGTTTACTACACACTTTTGGATCAAATCTCAGTTATCATCCGCATATTCATATGATTCTTATTGGTGGTGGGTTAACAAATGCTTTAAATTTTAAATCTTCTAAAAGTGATGATTTTCTTTTTCCTGCAAGAGTTATTGCTGCTAGATTTAAAGATTTATTTCTTAAAAGTTTAGAAAGTTTATTTAAACTGAAACAACTGGTTTTTACAAAAAATACTGACTATTTACTAAAAAATTATGCTTTTAAAAATTTCTGATTTCTCTTAAAAAGAAAAATTGGAACATTAACATTAAAAAAACACTTCATGGTGCTCATAATGTTATTGAATATTTAGGTAGATATACTCATAGAATTGCCATTTCAAATTCTAGAATAATAAGTGTT
>JAYEHA010000208.1:0-2940 GCA_034659335.1 Bacillota bacterium | reverse complement strand
CAGAGGAAATAATAAATTATAATGGAAGTGTAGAAAGTTATTTTGAGAAATTTAATAAAAACATTCATTTAGTTGGTAGAATTTTTTTCCATTTAGTAGAAAATAAAGATGGTGAAGTACCATTTGCTTTTTTAGCAACATACTCTACTTTTATTTCTGAAAGTGGGAAAGAGAAACATTTACCACTTAGAAATGCAGTTATTGAATATAAAAAAGATAATAAAAAAATGCTTAAATTGTTATCAACAGTTAATAGAGCAGCTGAAAGAAGCGAATTCATTTCTGAATTAGTTGAAAACGGTGAAATATTTCATCCCTTAAAATTATCTGCAGAAGAAGCGTATATATTTTTAAAAGAAATTCCACTATATGAAGAATCAGGAATTTTATGTAGAATACCTAAATGGTGGAAAAATAGATTGAAAAGTGTAAAAATGGAAGTTACTATAGGAGATATAAAAAAATCAAAACTTAATTTTGATGCAATTGTTGATTTTAATTCAAGTTTGCAATTCGCTGGGGAAGATATTACAGAAGATGAAATAAGAAAACTCTTATTAGAAGCTGAAGGCTTATCTTTTATTAAAGGTAAATGGGTAGAAGTAGATCATAAAAAGTTAAAAGAAACACTAGAAGCTTATGAAAAAGCACAAGAATATTCAAAAAAAGGTGGAATGACTGTTCTTGAAGCAATGCGTTTTGAACTTGATATTAATAAAACATTAGAAATTAATGATGAAAATATTGATTTAGAAATAACAAATGGAAAATGGTTGAATTCTATTGTTACTAGATTAGGAGATCCAAATACTATAAAAAATATTGATACAGGAAAAGATTTTAATGCTTCATTAAGATATTATCAAGAAAAAGGTTTAAATTGGTTGTATTTTATGAAAAAATTAGGATTAGGAGCATGTTTAGCTGATGATATGGGTCTTGGAAAAACAGTTCAAGTAATAGCACTTTTAAATCATATGAAAAATGCAAATGATAAAAAAGAAAAATCATTAATCGTTTTACCTGTATCGTTAATAGGTAACTGGATAGCTGAATTGAATAAATTTGCACCTAATTTAAAATATTTTGTTATTCATAAAAGTAAAAACAAATTATTAGTTGATGATGATAGTCAATTTATAAAAAATTATGACGTATATATTACATCTTATGGAATGCTTAATAAATATGAATGGATTAGTAATGTTACTTGGGATAACTTAATATTAGACGAAGCTCAAGCTATTAAAAATCCAGGAACTAAAAGAACAAAAACCGTTAAAAAATTAAAAGCAAAATATAAAGTAGCAATGACTGGTACACCTATAGAAAATAGATTAGGTGATTTATGGTCTTTATTTGATTTCTTAAATGCAGGGTTGTTAGGTTCAAGTAAAGAGTTTAAAAATCTTAGTAAAAATTTAATTAAAAAACATGGTGATTACAGTAAACTCAAACATGTTGTTAATCCATTTATCTTAAGAAGGCTTAAGACAGATAAAACAATAATATCCGATTTGCCTGAAAAAATAGAAATGAAAGCTTATGCTTCTTTATCTAAAAAACAAACTGTACTATATAATAAACTAGTAAATGATTTAGTAAAAGTAATGGAGAATGAAGATGGAATAAAACGAAAAGGTATTATTTTATCATCTATTATGAAATTTAAGCAGATATGTAATCATCCTGATCAATATCTTGGACAGTCAGCTTATTTAGAAAAAGAAAGCGGTAAATTTAAAAGATTAAGAGAAATTGCTGAAGAAATATATGAAAAACGAGAAAGAGTAATTGTTTTTACACAATTTAGAGAAATGACGAGTCCGCTAAAAATATTTCTAGAAAGTATATTTGGACATAAGGGTTATGTATTACATGGTGGAACAAAAATAAATAAAAGACAAGAAATAGTTGATAGTTTTCAAGGAGAGGATTATGTACCATTTATAGTATTATCTATTAAAGCTGGTGGTGTTGGATTAAATTTAACAAAAGCAAATCATGTTGTTCATTTTGATAGATGGTGGAATCCAGCTGTTGAAAATCAAGCGACTGATAGAGTATTTAGGATTGGACAGAAGAAAAATGTTGTAGTTCATAAATTTATTACAGAAGGTACTATAGAAGAAAAAATAGATTTAATGATAGAGGAAAAAGAGAAACTTTCAAGTGAAATCATTTCAGCAGAGCAAACGAATTCAATAACTGAAATGAATAACGAAGAAATATTAAACTTATTTAAACTTAGAGTAGAATAGGAGATGAATATGGGAAGATATCCAAAATATGTAAGTGTAGCAGAAATGAAAGAAAAAAACAGAAAAAAATTAGTAAAACTTTTAAAGAAAAACCCAAATTTAGCTCCAATAAATATTAGTGGTAGAGCAATAGCTAAAACTTGGTGGGGAAAAGCATGGAATAAAAATTTAGAAATTTATGCTGATTATTCAAATCGCCTTAGTAGGGGAAGAAGTTATTTAAAAAATGGAGCTGTTGTTGATTTAACAATAAATGAAGGCGTAATAAATGCTTTAGTAATAGGTAGTGGCAGAAAGATGTATGATGTTCAAATCAATATTGATGCTATGAATAAAGAAGAAATAAAGGGAATGGTTACAAAAATTGAAGGACGTTTATCTTCATTAGAAAAATTAATAGAAGGTAAATTCCCTAAAAAATTAAAAGAGTTATTTGTGTCTGATGATAGCGGATTGTTTCCAAAAGAGAGTGAAATACATTTTCATTGTAATTGCTTAGATTATGCAGAGATGTGTAAACATATTATAGCGGTGCTATATGGAGTTGGTGCTAAATTAGATGAAGATCCATTATTATTTTTTAAATTAAGAAATATTAATGTTGAAAATTTAATAAGTGATACAATTGAAAAAAAATCAGGAAAAATGATTGAAAAATCTAAAACTAAAAGTAAGAGAG
>JAYEHA010000207.1:0-2943 GCA_034659335.1 Bacillota bacterium | reverse complement strand
GGCATTAAAGGTTTTCCGTTTTTTGAAATTATATATACCATTTTTAACGCCTCCTTTTTAACTAATTTAATAGTAAAACTGACTTACGTCAGTAAATAGTCTTTGCCAATGTTATCTCACAGTTTGTGTTTTAGCAACACCGCTCACAACTCTTAGAGCTTTTAATCACTAAACGTAGAGTACGGAACTAGACTAAATATTCCGTAGTACCTATATATTTGTGAGTAACGTAGTCAGTTAAGACTTAGCTAATCAACTAGAGCTTTACAAGCTCGCGACTTCAGTCGTGAGTAGTTGACATTTATTCCCCTCTATCACTTTCTTCAATTTTATTTATATTAAAAAAATCTCTTAAAACAACAATATCTACCCTTCTATTTTTTCCCCGTCCTTCTTCAGTTTCATTTGAAGCAATTGGATAATACTCACCATATCCTGAAGCTGATAATCTTTCAGGTTTTATTCCAACCTCTTGAAGAAAATATCTAATTACATTTGTTGCCCTAGAAGTTGACAGTTCCCAATTAGATGGAAATTTAACAGAATGCATCGGAACATTATCAGTATGTCCTTCAACCCTCATAACTCTCGAAGCAAACGTTTCATTAAGTAGTAAATCTCCAATAATAGTTAAAGCCTTCTTAGCATCTTCTTTTAAACTAGCTTCTCCCGAATCAAATAATGCATTATCAGGAAATCTAATTAACAATCCGCTTTCAATTATTTGTGACGTTATCTTAATTTCAATTTGAGCATCCTCTAATTCTTTATCTATCTCTTCTTTTAATTTAACTAAAACTTGTTCATCAACAGTATCTTCTGAAACATCATTTTCAGGCATTCCATTAAAAACCATCGCGCTTTCACTTAAAGTTGCTCCACCAGACAATACCCCTGCCGATCCTTGAAAAGATTGCATAACCGCTTCAAATTTTTGAGCATCAATAGAAGAAAATGCAAATAATAAAACAAAGAAACACATAAGCAAAGTAACCAAATCTCCATATGTAACCATCCAATCTGGTGCTCCACCGCTACAATCTGGACATTTTTTCTCCTTAGCCATTTTTTTCACCTGCATCTTCCATTTTCTTTCTTTCTGCTGGTGGCAAGAAAGATTTCAATTTTTCTTCAATAATCCTTGGATTTTCACCTGCCTGTATTGATAATAATCCTTCTAACATAATCATTCTTACTAAAATTTCTTCTGCGCTATTAAATTTCAGTTTTCCTGCTAAAGGAATAAATACCAAATTGGCAAATAATGAGCCATAAAAAGTAGTCAAAAGAGCAACTGCCATTTTAGGTCCAATTGAAGTTGGATCATCTAAACTCTGAAGCATTCCTACAAGACCGATAAGAGTTCCAATCATACCAAAAGCCGGAAAATTTGCACCTAATGCTTCAAACATTCCACTACCTACACTATGACGCTCTTCAACATTTGCAATTTCACTTTCCAAAATATTTTGAACCAATTCAGGATCTGTCCCATCAACAATTAACATAACACCCTTTTGTAAAAATTCATCATTTATATCTCCAGTTGCATCTTCTAATGCAAGCAACCCTTCTCTTCTAGCGACATTTGCCAATTCAATAATTTGCTTTATTATTGATGATGCGCTAAATTCACTCGTTTTTATTGTCTTAGCAAAAACACCACCAATTGATAACGCTTTTGCTAAAGGATAAGAGATAAAATATGCTGCAGTACCACCACCTATTACAATAATAATTGAAGCAGTATCAATATACGCACTAATACTTGCATTAGTTAATATACCCCAAATAACTAACGCTAAACCAATTACTATCCCACCAATAGTTGATATATCCATTTATTCACCTCTCTTTAAATATGTATCTTTCTTTTATATTTTATAATTTTTTCTATCACTTCGTCAACACCTTCTTTAACAACTATCTTTTTATCATTAGATAATTTAATTACGGTATCAGGAGTTTCTTCCATAACTTCAATAAGCTCATCATTTAATACAAATACTTTTCCATTAAATCTAGTTAATTTTATCATATTTACCACCTTAATAAGAATACCTAGGAAACCTAGGTATTCTCACTTATTTATCTTTTTAAGTTTACTAATTCTTGTAATATTTCATCAGAAGTTGATATTACTCTTGAATTTGCTTGAAACCCTCTTTGAGTTGTAATCATTTCAGTAAATTGTTTTGCTAAATCTACATTTGACATCTCAAGTGCTCCAGGGTTTAACGAACCAAAACTTCCTGTTGAAGGTTGACCATACTTTGGAACTCCAGAGTTATTAGTATCAATAAACATATTTGAACCAATTTTTTCAAGTCCTGCAGGGTTATCAAAATCAGCCAATGTAATAACAGCTAAAGTTTCTCTTTCACCATTTGTAAATACACCAACAACCTCACCTTTAGAAGATATATTAAAAGAATTAATACTTCCTGCACTATTACCATCAAAAGCTACAGTCTTTGCATCTGTTTCTTGTGAATATTGAGTAAATGTTCTTGATTTTGTTTCATTACCATTTTGAAAAAACATTTTTCTATCAATAACAAGATCTAAATCATCTGCACCCGGTAAATCAATTACTAAAGCCCCCGTATACGGTCCAGTTAAATCAGTAGTAGTAGAATCATTCGAATCCCAAGCTGTTGGATCCGAATTTGCTCGTACAAAATCAACTATTTGACCCTCTTCATTAAATAATACATATAGATCCTCGTCATTTGCAAAAGTTGCACTATCCGTTCTTTCACCAGGTCCTAACCCAACTGTATTATCCGCTGTTATTGATACCCTCTTAAGAGTATAATCTTGATCAGTTGTATCATACGTAGTTGTTCCATCCACATATTTAGGATCAAATGCAGGCGTTGCTAAGCCTGTACTAGGTGTAATTTCAATACCAATAGCTTCCCCATGAAAATTGATATCTAT
>JAYEHA010000206.1:0-2982 GCA_034659335.1 Bacillota bacterium | reverse complement strand
TAAAAGCAAAAACATGATCAATATTTCTATAATAATCTCCATAATTTAATCCATAACCAACAATAAACTTATCTTCAATTGTAAAACCAATATAATCTGCTTTATAATCTACTTTTCTTCTTGAAGGCTTATCTAGTAAAACACAAGATTTAATTGTTTTAGGATTTTTTTCTTTTAAATGCTTAATTACACTTGACATAGTAATAGCTGAATCAGTAATATCATCAACAACTAATACATCAAACTCACTTAAATCGTTTATGTCTAGATCCTGCTTAAACTCAACTGTACCCATACTCTCTTCGCCATGTCCGTAACTTGAAGTTGTCATAAACTCAATTCTAACCGGCAAATTTATTTTTCTAACTAAATCAGCAGTAAAAATAAAACTACCTTTCAGCAGAGAGATTACTAATAAATTTTTATCTTGATAATTATCAGTAAGTTGCTTTCCTAATTCAATACATCTATTATCAATTTCTTCTTTTGAAATTACTACTTCTTTTCCCATTTCTTCAACATTCATAATTTTCCTCCATAAATACTTTAGTAAGAACATTTTATAATACTTCTATTTCTTTTACAACAAAAAAAGTGGTATAACCACTTTTAAAAATCATTTTTACTTTTTTTTCATATTCAGCAAATGAAGCAGTTCAATAACTTCTTTTAATAATCGAATAATTAAATTAAGTGAATACTGTATAGATATAATAGCAACAATACCCATAAAAATTGTAATCATTTTAATATCTAACATATCTATTTCCTCTCGTATAATATAAGCTCTTTATTATCAAGTTTTTCCATATTTAAACTTTCCTTAAGAACACTAGGTATTGTAATAGTATTTATATCACCATCACTTATATACTTTCTATCTGGATTCTTCTCAAAATAATCAATCCAATGATCTAATTGATAGTCCATTGATCCTGCTTGAACTCTATTTATACTATTAGAATTAAAATTAATACTTATAGGTGAATTGGCTGGATTCCACCCTACATTAAGTACTCCAATGTTATTATATTCCTTATCATTATATCTTCCATTTACAACAAATTTTGATAACTCAGCATCTTTTGGCCTTTTACCAAAGGGCAAAGCTAAAGTGTTGACATTATAATTATCTAAATAGCTTTCAATCTGTTCTTTATTTCTACCTAAAGTTTTTTGAATTCCCTCTTTTGTTAATTTAGATAAATCTTCATGTCCATAGCTATGATTACCTATATCATAACCATTATCGATTAAGTAATTTAATTTGTAATCAATATATTCCAATTGCCCAAACATTACATTGCCATTTAAAAAGAAAGTTGCCTCTCTACCAAAATCATTATTTTCACTATAAAAATCATCCATTATTCCAACTGCTGAATCAGGATCTATTTTAATTTTTGCATCTTCATCTAAAATTCTAAAATTAGAACTATGTCCATCATCAAATGTAAAAACAACAGGTGTCTTTCCTGCAGGGATATTCATATTATTATTTACATAATCATCAAGACTTACCAACACATATCCTAATTCATTAAATACAATTAAATCTTCTCTAAAAATATCAGGCGTACTTACAAATTGTTTCTCTTCTTCCCCAAATGAATGATACATTACTACCATAACTTTACCAATTTCATTTGGTCTTATTTTATCTAAATCTATTTCTTGAACATCTTCACTTTCTTCTTCAACTACTTCGATTTTCTCTTCAATTGATTCAATTACTTGGATTTCTTCTTCAACTACTTTTTCAATATTAGTTTTATTTTCAATAATTTCATTGTTTTTTATATTTTCAACATCTCTACTACATCCTACAACTATTAGTGATGCAATTATTATAACTATAAATATTTTTCTCATTTTATCACTCCCACTTTATATTTTACTGTTTTCTCACAATAATTCAAGATTTTTTTACTTTATTCTACTAATCATTTATGGTATAATAACTAAGCAATGTTTTAGATGGTGGTGAAGAATGTTTAATAACAACTCAGATTTACAAGTTAAAAATAAAATGATAATTTTACAAGTTCTCAGTACATTTGGAGTTCCATTAACTAATGATGAGGCAACTGAATTCATTTTAGAAAATGAATTAATTAATTATTTTGAATTACAACAATATTTAGTTGATTTAACAAATGCAAAAATGATAAGACTTAATCAAATGGACAATGAAGAACGTTATTTTTTAACTGATAGTGGTAAAAATACCCTTGATTATTTTAATACTAGGTTAGATCAAGATTTAAGAAGATTTATTAATGATCAAGTTGAATCTAAAAAATCAAGAATAATAGCTCATACAAATATAACAGCAGATTATTTTCGCCTAGATAATAATGAATATTTAGTGGAACTCAAAGTTGAAGAAAACAACTCAACTTTAGTCAATTTACAATTAAATATTGTCTCAAATAAACATGCAAAACTTATTTGCAAAAATTGGGAAAAAGATGCGCAATTTTTATATGGTGATATTTTAGCATTATTAACTACTGAAAAAAAATAGAAATTATTTTTCAGTAGCTATTTTTTTTTGCTTTTTTTAAAAAGCACCTTGCATTAACTTCATTCCATCCGACTTTCAGATAAAATTATAGAATCTCTTTTACTCTACCAACAATCCCATTTTCTAACATAACTTTTATTCCGTGATGATGATTCGGGGATTTTGTAAGAAGTCTTTGAACTATTCCTTCCGTTAATTTTCCTGAACGCTGATCTTGTTTTTGTATTACCATAACTTTGCTTCCAATTTTAATATTCTCTCTTTTAGTTCCTATCATATATACATATCCTTTCATAATTGTCAAATTTTCAAATTTATAGGTAAAACAGGCTAATCAAATACAAAGAAGAGAATAATTTGAAAGATAATTTCAAATTTCTCTTCTAGTTAAATTAAATATCTCTCTTTTTTACTACTTTTCTAAAATCACCAATCATATATAGTGATCCAAATAC
>JAYEHA010000205.1:8581-14452 GCA_034659335.1 Bacillota bacterium | reverse complement strand
TGGGGGGAGAATCTATTTATGTTTCAGTTGTGAATAACTTAATTTGCCTTACTACTTGATGTCATATTTCTTGTTTTTACATCAAATATAACTGCAGCAACTAATACTAAACCTCTTATCATATACTGATACGATACACCAACATTCATTAAATCCATGCCTTTAGTCAATGATGCCATTACTAAAGCTCCTATAATTGAACCTGTAACTTTTCCAACTCCACCTTTTGCAGATACTCCACCAACAAAGGCAGCTGCAATTGCATCTAATTCAAATAATGTTCCTGCAGTTGGAGTAGCTGATTGTAATCTTGCAGTAAACAAAATCCCCGATAATGCAGCAAGCATTGTCATGGAACCAAATACAGTGTAAGTAATGTTTTTTACACTAATACCACTTAATTCTGCAGCGTCTGGATTACCACCAACTGCATATATATGTCTTCCTAAAACTGTGTTTTTAGTTATAAAATGATAAACTCCAACAACTATCGCTACTATAACAACAGTCCATGACATCCCTTTAAAACTAGCCAATTTCCATACAAAATACATTAATATTAATGATATAAATAAAAGCTTTAAAATAAATAAATTAATTGTTGTAACATGTAAACCATAGTCTTTTTTCTTATTTCTATTTTTAACTTCTGAATATATAAATAAAGCAACTCCAATTAATCCAATGATCATTGTTAAAACATGAATTCCATCTATATTTGCAATATCTGGAATAAATCCATTACCAATTGCATTAAATACTTCGGAACCCGTAAAAATAGTTTTACTATTTGTAATTCGAATTAATGCACCTCTAAAAAATAACATTCCTGCTAACGTCACAACAAATGCTGGTACACCAAAATTTGCTACTAAAAACCCATTCCAAATACCAATAACTATCCCTACTCCCATTACTACCGGTATAATTATCCAAACTGGTAAACCTAATTGTGATGATAAAATTGCTGATAAAGCTCCTAAGAAACCAGCAATAAATCCAACTGATAAATCAATATGTCTAATTACAATAATTAAAGTCATTCCTACTGCTAATACTGCAATATACCCTGTCATATCAAATAAATCTGATACTACTCTAGGTGTTAAAAACAATCCTTGTGTTAATACATTAAATATAATTATAATTGCTGCCAAAGCAATATACATTCCATAATCCCTAATATTCTCTTTTAACATTCCTGTATTTTTTTCAATAAATTTCCTCATATTTCCTCCTATATCGTAGCCATTTCCATTATTTTCTCTTGCGTAGCATCTTTTGAAGAAAGTTGACCCACCATTTTACCTTCTGCCATTACGTATATTCTATCGCTCATACCAATTACTTCAGGTAACTCAGATGAAATCATAATTACACTAAGACCTTGATCTACTAACTTATTCATAATTGTATACATTTCATACTTAGCACCAACATCAATCCCACGAGTTGGTTCATCTAATATTAAAATTTGAGGTTCAACAAATAACCATTTTGCAATAGCAACCTTCTGTTGATTACCACCACTTAGGTTTTTAACCTTTTGCTCAATAGAAGGCGTTTTAATGTCTAATGACTTTCTATATTCTTTTGCCACTTTAATTTCTTCATTTTTATTTATAATATAATATTCCGAAATAGATTTTAAATCTGTAATTGAAATATTATTCTTAATATCTTCATCTAATATTAAACCATTACCTTTTCTATCTTCAGATACATATGCAAGTCCATTTTTTATAGCTTGATTTGGAGATTTTATACTCTTTTTCTCGCCATTTATAAATATCTCACCTGTTAACTGATAATCCTTAAAATTTCCAAAAATACTATGAGCAAATTCTGTTCTACCAGCACCCATAAGACCTGCTATTCCAACAATTTCGCCTTTTCGTATATTAAAATCAACGTTCTTAACTACATTTCTACCTAATTTCTTATCAAAAGCTGTTAAATTCTCTACTTCTAGCTGAATATCACCGAACTCTACATCAGCTCTCTTAGGAAAGATATCGTTAATTTCACGTCCAACCATATACTTAATAATATCTGATTCTTTAATTTCATTTAATTCTTTTTTCATTGAACAAATAGTTTTCCCATCACGTAAAACGGTAACCGTATCAGCTACTTCCAGTACTTCTTTTAGTTTATGAGAAATCATAATACAGGTAACACCTAATTCTTTTAATTCTTTTAATAATACCAATAAGTTTTCACTATCGTTATCATTTAACGCTGCAGTTGGTTCATCTAATATTAATAATTTTACATCTTTACTCAAAGCCTTTGCTATCTCTACTAATTGTTGTTTTCCAACTCCTAAATCTTTAACTTTAGTATCAGGATGTACATCTAGTTTCACTTTTTTTAACATTTCAGCTGCTTTACTTCTAGTGTCATGCCAATCAATTATTTTACTTTTCTCAATTTCATGACCTAGATAAATATTTTCATAAACTGACATATCTGGAACTAATGCTAATTCCTGATAAATAATCGAAATACCTTTCGCATCACTATCATTTATTTTATCAAATTTTTGAATTTCACCATCTAAAACAATATCACCAGAATAATTCCCATAAGAATATACTCCACCTAATACTTTCATAAGAGTTGATTTTCCAGCACCATTCTCGCCTACTAAACAATGAATTTCACCTTTTTTTACTTGAAAGTTCACTTCATCAAGTGCCTTTACTCCTGGAAATTCTTTAGTTATACTTTGCATTTCTAAGATGTTTTTACTCATAATTTCTCCTATCCTTAAATACTTAAATATGTAAAAAATAGTGATAGATACACTACCACTATTCTTTTATTTTACTATTATTTTAAACCAGTAAATTCACTAGCATCATAGTAACCAGAACCTACAATAGTATCATTTACGTTATCTTGTGTAACTGTAATTACTTTTATATCCATTGCTTTTACTTCTTTTACTCCATTATCATATGAACCATTAGCGTTAATAGCTTTTCCATCCAATGTATCAACAGCCATCGAAATAGCACCTTTTACTAAGTCTCTTACGTCTTTTAAAACTGACATACTTTGTTTTCCATCAATTACATACTGAATAGATGGAATTTCTGCATCTTGACCAGTAATAAATATCTCTAAACCAGACTCTTTAGCAAATTGATCATAAATTGATCTTGCAGTTCCATCATTTGGTGCAAGTACAAAAGTTTTTCCTGCTGGTGGTGCAGCAGTTATATGCGACTCAGCTTTTAACTTAGCAACTTCAGGCTTCCAATCAGTAGTAATCTGCTCTATAATTTCACCCATTTCATTACGAGTTAATATCTCTTTATTTTTATATTCTACAGCTTTAGAAGAATTTTGAACAACAAAGCTTCCATCAGCAATTTTAGGTTGAAGTTTATTCCATGCACCTTCAAAGAATAAGAATGCATTATTATCTGTAGCTGCTCCAGCATATAAATATAATTTTTCATCAGATCCACCATTTAATTGGTCTAATAAATATTGTCCTTGAGCTTCTCCAACTGAAACTGAGTTGAAAGTAGCATAGAAATCAACTGCATCAGTATTAGTTACTAATCTATCATAAGAAATTACTGTAATTCCTTCTTCTTTAGCTGCTTCTACTGCCGCACCAGCTGCATCTCCATCTTGAGGAGTAATTATTAATACTTTGATACCTTTAGCAATTAAAGTTTCTACATTTTGCTTTTCTTTTGCTGAGTCTCCTTGACTAAATAAAATTTCAACATTATAATCAGAATCTTTTAATGCTTCATTAAATCTTTCTTCATCTTGTACCCATCTTGGTTCTTCTTTTGTTGGTAAAACAATACCAATATCTACACTAGAACCAGCTTCTTGACTACTACATCCTACAAAAGACATTATTAATGCTACTGCTAATAATAACACAATAAATTTTTTCAAATAAATCATCCCCTTATAATATACTTTAACCTACCTTATGCAAGTTACATTCAGTTTTTTGATTGCCCTTAAAGATAACGTTTTCTTTAATTGCTTATCAACTAACTATATAATAACAATCTTCTAATAAAAAAAATTGTTTATATTCTTTAATATATTGGGAATCGTTTTCCTTTCCATATATTTTTTTGGGTAAAAAAAAGATATTAGCAGTTTATTGCTAACATCTTCAAATTATTGTTTTTTAAAAAATTCCCCATAATTTCTAAATCACATTAAGATTTAATCTCTAATTTCTTCATAACAAATTCTAATAGAAAGAATAATAAATACTATTATATAAAATATTATAACTAGTAAAGAAAACATATCTATTCCATAACCAAAACTAACTCTTCTAATTAATCTTGTTGTATGAGTTAAAGGAAGAAACTCTACTATCAATTTAAAAAACCAAGGTAAAGTTGAAACAGAATAAAAAGTTCCACATAGAAAAGACATCGGTGTAATAACCATATTTGTAAATCTATTTAAATCATAATGTGTATCTATGCTCATGGCAGCAATAAATCCTAAACTCGAAAAAATAATAGAATTTAAAAATAACAAAAAAAATAAATTTATTGATATATTTATATCTACTGAACTTAAATAACTTAAAATCACTACAAAAATACTTGCATACATACCTCTAAACGCACCTGAAAGTATATACCCAATTGCTAAATTAGCCATTTTCGTTGGAGCATAAATATATGTTTCAAAGCTTTTTTCATGAAGTCTTGAAATACTTATTCTCATAGCAACAGATGAATAACTATTTCTCATTGTTACCATAGATAAAAGTCCCGGTATAAGAAAAAATAAATATGATTTTCCATCAATTTGTATTTTATTTCCTAAACCAATACCAAATGTTATTAAATATAAAGTAGGACTAATCATTTGTGAAAAAGAAATCTTAAAAAATCTATGTTTAAAAAAAGTCCACTCTCTCCATAAAATAGTTGCTATTTCCATATATATACCTTCTTACTAGTATAATGATAAAAAACGTCTTCTAAAGTTGTTTTAGAAATAGTATATATTTCTTCTATATTTTTTACATATTCTTTCGCTTCATTTAAAGAAGTAAAAAAACAAAATCTAAATTCATCAAATCCAACTTTATATACTCCTATTTCTTCTATTAGATTCAATGGTGTATTTTCTTTAAATATTTTACCATCACTCATAAGCATTACACTCTCGCATAATTTTTCTGCTTCTTCAATATAATGTGTTGTTAAAATAATCGTTTTACCCAATTTATGATATTCTCTAAGAAACTTCCATATTTCTTTTCTTGCTGATACATCTATTCCAATGGTTGGCTCATCTAAAAAAATAAAATCAGGATTATGAATTATTGCTTTTCCAATCATTAATTTTCTCTTCATACCACCAGACAATTTTTTAATGGCTTTATTTTTAATTTCATATAAACCAAGCACTTTTAATAAATATTCAATTCTAAGTTTATAATCTTTTTTTTCATCTTATAAAGTTTACTACTAAACACCATATTTTCATAGATAGAAAGTTCTTTATCTAAATTGATATGTTGGCTTACTACCCCTATTCTTTTTTTTATTCCAATAGTATCTTTATTAATAACAATATCATCATATGATATATCCCCATTTGTAGGATCTAATAACCCTATCATAGCTTTTAATAAAGTTGTTTTACCAGCTCCATTAGGTCCGAGCAAACCAATAAATGAACCATTTTTTATTTCAAACGAAACATTATCAACTGCGTTTAAATCCCCAAACGTTTTTGTTAAACTTTTACATTTTATCATAATCCTAATCCTTTTTTAATATCTTTAAATATAATAAATTTATCTGGATAAAAATACCCATTTTCAAGATTCATAAGTTTATTAGATATTACTGCTTT
>JAYEHA010000205.1:0-8571 GCA_034659335.1 Bacillota bacterium | reverse complement strand
AAAATATCATCATTATTTTTTAAATCACTTAATATATATATTATTCTAGCAAATTCTTCTCTTGTAACATTTTTATCAGGATAAAAATATTCCTCACCATCTACAACTTCAGATTTAAAAAAAGATTTTCTCATTGAAGTCTCAATAATATCAAATCGAATATCATCTATCAAAACATCTTTAAAATTACCATAATAATGAGTTTTATCTAAATCTTTATAATATGATTTTGTTGGTACAAAAATAGGCTCATGTATATATTTTATTAAAATTTCAGCAAGCTCAAATCTAGTAATATTATAATCATCATCATATTTTTTTATTACATCATATTTTTCAGGATAAAAAGATCTTTTTAAAGTTTTAACTCCTTTCGTAAATCTAAATGTAGGACATGAAATAATTTTTTGATTTATCTCTAAAATCCTATTATTAATAATTGCTTTAATGGCATAAAAACCTGGTCTTATAGAAATCGAATGGTAATTACCACCAGCTCCCATAACCCCTCTTTGAGTTACATATACATCTATTTCATCTGCTTTTTCAAGTATTTTTTCTACTCCATAAATCGCGATTGAACTTCCCTCTTCTATTGCAACAGCATCATTTGCAATATTTATTCCACCTGCAATATCAATAGCATATGCTGCAAAAGAATTTTTAGTTACAGTTTTATATTCTCTATCTGACGATTCAAAATATACTTTTACAACACTTTCTATACCTTCAAAATCTTCTCTTAATTCTTCTAATTCTAAATGAAATGCTTCTAACTTTTTTCTAGCCGTCTTAGTTTTCCCTGTTATCAAACCAAGTTTTAATATATAATCATCAAACTCATTAAAATTATCAGGATAAAGTGACACAACAATAATTCCTGCTCTTCTTAAAGATTTAACAAAATCAGGACTATGCCTTTCAATAAATGGTCTGATAAATACAACATCTGGATGTACAGCTAAAACTCTTTCCGGATCTGATCTATAGTCATAAACAGTTTTTTGTAAAACTGAATATGGATATATCTCTGAACTTCCAACACCAACAATCTCTCTATCCAACCCCAATGAATATAAATTTTCTGTATGCGCTGAATATAAAGAGATAATCGTACCCGCAGGTTTTTCCATACGGATACGATAACCAGAATCATCTATAAAATCAATAGAATATTCTTTAGTATTATTAATATTATTAAGAGTTCTTTCAATCCATGGTCTAGCTATAAAAAGAGTAATTAAAATTACTAAGCTAATCATTATCCATGTTTTAATCTTAAATTTATTTATCAATTAGTGCTCTCCATTAATTGCTGCTACTGCATGATTAATATAAATATCTCTTATTTTACTATTTTCTCCCAATCCATGTAAGTATATATCAACTTCAAAACCTTCTTCTTTAAGCATAACTTTCCATGCATCCTCTTCATCTCCTGCCATATCATTTTGAGCATGATCTCCTGCAACAATCATTAATGGCATTAATGTAACTTTATTGATATTATTTTCTTTCAATCTTGCTAATGCATCTTCAAAAGCAGGAAATCCTTCTACAGTACCAACAAAAACATTTTTATAACCAGCTGAATGGAAAGCATATTCAAGAGTTCCATATACAGAATTTGCATCATGATGAGTTCCATGCCCCATAAATAATACTGCTTCATTATCCTTTAACCCCGGTAGTTGTGTTGATAAAGCGGATACTGTATTTTTATAATCATCTACACTTGATAATAGTGCTTTACCAATAGTAATTTTAGTGAAATCTCCTTCAAAGCTATGAACTATTTCACTCATTTCGTCATATTCAGCTCCATTCATAACATGAAGCGGTTGTACAACTACACTCCCATAATTTTCTTTTTTTAACATTTCCATCGCTTCTTTAACATTTAGTACTTCAATTTGATCTCTTTCTTTTAAAATATCAACAATAGTCTGAGATGTAAAAGCTCTATAAACATCATAACTTGCAAATTCTTCTTTAAACACATTTTCTGTAGCTGTAATTGTCATCTCTCTTGTATCCGAATAACTAGTCCCAAAACTAACAACTAAGATAGCTTCTTTATTACTATCTGGTGTAGCACATCCTATAAACCCTAGAACTATTAAACTTATCAATGCCATAAAAATTATTTTTTTCATATCGCCTCCTATAAAAATCCCTTATTTTCTATTTTTTCTACACTAATTCCAAAAACATCTCTTATTGTATCTACATTTAAAACATCATTTGGATCTCCTTGTTTATACAACTTACCGTCCTTTATTACTATAATGTGATCACTATATTTATATGCTAAATTTATATCATGTATAACACAAATAATAGTATCACCTTTTTTATTTCTTTCTTTTAGAATATCAAGTGCCGCAATCTTATAATTCATATCCATTGCTGAAAAAGATTCATCTAAAAGTAAATATGGAGTCTCTTGTACTAATATTTTTGCAAAATTAATTCTTTATAATTCACCTCCACTTACTTGATCAAGTTTTTTATTAATAAAATCATATATACCAATAATTTTCAAATTTTGAGTTACTATTTCAAAATCTTCCTTAGTAAAATCTTCAAATCTTTCTTTGTAGGGACGTCTCCCTAAAAGAACGTAGTCAAGATACACCGATTGTATAAGGGTCTGCTAATGGATTCCTAAGTATTGACTGAAATATAACTCCTGCTACTGCAAGTCCAGAACCAATAATTATACCTGATAAAATTCTAGGTAATCTTATATCCCAAACAATAACTATTTTGCTAAGCGAAACATTAGTTTTTATATTAAATAATTTATTCACAATCGCAGATATAGTTTCTATAATACTGATATCTGCTTCTCCTAATGTAACAAATACTAAAACAATTAATATCATTAAAACAGATAATAAAAATAATAACCTACTATACAATGTCATTAAGTTAAGAAAAAATCAATAAAATGAACTGTAGGGTCTACTTGAAAAAGTATACCCTATTTTTTTTTGAACTTTTTCCGATGAAATTTGGTATAATCTTTCTTCAAAAAAAGCTTGACAAACGTGGTTAAAAATGTGGCGCTCGCCTTAAATAGAGTATATTAAAAGGAGGCTTCATATGAACGTTTATGCAAAAATTATCAAGAGAAAACTCGACAAAAGTATTGACAAATTAACAAGGATAATACCGTTATTTTCAAAAAATCCTGGGAAAGATTTTACTCGAAGTAGAAAATTGCCTATAAAAAAATTAATTCAATTTTTAATTTTTATGGGCGGTAATACTCAAACAAAAGAACTTTTAGAACATTTTAAATTTAGCATTAAAACACCAACTTCTTCAGCTTTTATTCAGCAAAGAAATAAGCTAATACCGAAATCTCTTGGCTTTATTCTAAGTGAATTTGTGAGTTCTATAAAAAAATTCAAAAAATTTAAAGGCTATAGACTTATTGCGGTTGATGGTACTAAAGTTTCAATACCAGTTAATCCTAAAGATAAAGATTCTTATGCAATTTCTAATAAAAACTCAAAGGGTTTTAATCTTCTTCATGTAAATGCTCTTTATGATATATTAAATAAAATTTATTTAGACGCTATTATCCAACCTTATAGAAAAACTAATGAATATAAAGCATTAGTTGATATGACAAACCGTAGTGATATCAAAGGAAAAGTCATCCTTTTGGCAGATAGAGGTTATGAATCTTATAATAACATAGCAACTCTTGAAAAGAAAAATTTGAATTATGTTATCAGAGTTAAAGCTCCTAGCTCAAAAACAGGTATACTTTCTAAAACTGATTTGCCTATAAACGAAGAATGTGATGAGATCATTTCTGTTTTAATGACTAGAAGACAGACAAAAGAAATTAAATCAAAACCAAAACTCTATAGATTTCTTTCAAAATCATCTACATTTGATTTTTTACCCTTAAAGAGTAAAGATACTTATCGAATTACTTTTAGAGTGGTTTGCGTTAAAATAACTGATGATACGTATGAATATTTAATTACAAACCTTGATCGCGAGGAATTCTCTTTAGAGGATTTAAAAGGAATTTACAAAGCAAGGTGGGGTATCGAAATTTCATTCAGAGAATTGAAGTATACCGTTGGAATGACTAGGTTTCATTCGAAAAAAGTAGATCATATCAAACAAGAAATCTACGCTAAATTAATCTTATATAATTTTTGTGAGATGATTACATTGGATGTTATCATTGAACAAAATGACTATAGAAAATATATATACAAAGTTAATTTCACTAACGCAGCACAAATTTGCATTAGATTTTATAGATACTTTAATGATATAGATCCACCTAATGTAAAAGCTTTAATCAAAAGGTATATTACTCCAATAAGAGATGGCAGAAAATTTATTCGCAATCTTAAATCTCAACCTTTTGTCAGCTTCTTTTATAGAGTATCTTAATTTATAATAAAATCTAGTTTTTTTTAAAGATGTTAAACATCTTTATTTTGTCGTGCAATAAATTCAAGATTTTAGATACAAAAAAAGTACAATAGAAATATTTCTTCTCTATTATACTCTAATTATTGCTGGTTTTCTTAACTTAATGACATTGACCTACTATATTTCTTTTTTTTTCTTTTTCTAAAATATCAATTATTATGATAATTTCTTTCTAATTTATAAGGTACAAAATGATTACAATTATGTCTTTTATCTTCATAAAAATCTGAATTAATTTTAAAGACTGATTTAAGCATACCTTCTTCAATTACTTTCTCAGGTTTTCCTGAGGAAACAATTTTTCCTCTTTTCATAACATATATTCTACTAGAATATCTTAATGCTTGATTTAAATCATGTAACACCATCAATATAGTTACATTCTCTTTTTTATTAAGTTCTTTAATCAAATCTAATACTTCAATTTGATGTGCTAAATCAAGAAAAGTAGTTGGTTCATCAAGAACAATAATTTCAGTTTTTTGAGCAAGTGCCATGGCTATCCAAGCTCTTTGCCTTTCTCCACCAGATAATTTAGTAAGTTTCTTTTTTCTAAAATGACTCATTGATGTCGTTTTAATTGCCCAATCAATTATATCTTGATCTTCTTTAGACAACTTTCCTTTCCAATTAGTATAAGGAAACCTTCCATATCTTATTAATGTTTCTACATCAAAATCATCTGGAATCCTTCTCATCTGTGGAAGTATAGCAATTTTTTTTGCTATTTCTTTACTTTTAATTTTTTTAATATCTTTATTCTCTAATTTTATTTCTCCACCTGATGGTTTTATAATTCTAGTTAATGCCTTTAAGACAGTTGTTTTACCAGAACCATTGGGCCCAATAATAGAAATTATTTCACCTTTTTTTATGCTTAACTCTATATTATGCACTATCTCTTTTTTATCATATGAAATTGATAAATTATTAGCTTCTATTAACATACTATTTTCTCTCCCTTAGTAAATATAAAAAGAAAGGTCCGCCTATAAGTGCCATTATTATACCCACAGGTAATTCTATAGGATCAAATATCATCCTCGCAATAAGATCGCATCCTATTAAAACTGATGCTCCAATTCCTATTGTTGCAGGATATAAATACCTATAATCTGATCCAATTATTAATCTTCCTATATGCGGTACAATAAGCCCCACAAATCCAAGAAGTCCTGCTACACTTACTGCACTAGCAGCAAGAAATGCAGCTAAAACAATTAAAATTCTTCTTATTTTTTCTACATTTGCACCAAGTCCTGTTGCTACTTCATCTCCTAATTGTAATAAATTAATTTGATTTGATAAAAGAAGTAACAGTCCACTTATAAAAATAGTATAGGGCCATATCATTTTAAAATCTGGCCATGTTTTTCCTGAAAATCCACCAATCATAAAACTAAGTCCACCTGAAACTCTATCTGGATAAAAAGTCATTAATATATTAATACCAGCTCCCACAAATGCTGAAACTGCAACGCCAGATAGTATTAATCTTATTGGAGAAACGCCATTTTCCCATGCTAATATATAAATCAAAAAAGACGTTGATACCGCTCCTATAAATGCACCAATTGGCACTAGATATGAATAAGAAGGAAATAATATCATTATAACAAATGCCATAAAACCTGCACCTGCAGATATTCCAATAATTCCTGGATCAGCGAGTGGATTGTTTAACACTCCTTGTAACGTTGCGCCAGATAGAGCTAAATTTATCCCTACAAATCCAGCAATTAAGTTTCGAGGCAAGCGAACATTAAAAATTATATTGTGATTAAGTGTATCATTTTCAATAAATATAGCTCTAAAGATATCTATTAAAGATATCTTTAGAGAACCATAACTAACTCCAAGTATAAGCGTCACTAAGAAAATAAAATAAATAAAACAAATTTTTATTATTCTATGATCAACTTCTGATTTTTTTAAACTTAATTCCTTTATCATTTTATCTCCTATTTTATAACTTCTAAAAGCTCCCTCATATACTCATATGCTTCCACGAATTTCATATTTGGCTTATATAAAAATAATTCTTTTGGTAAATAAATAAATCTACCTTCTTTTACTGCCGAAAGAGAACTCCAAGCAGGATTTAATATTATATCTTTTTCTAATCTTTCTTTTGCTTTCTCTACACTACCCATTGTTTGAACAAATATAAATTTAGGATCAATCTCTAGAATTTTTTCAAAACTAAATTGCTTTGATTCTTCATCAGCAATTTGATACTTTGTAGTAATGTTTTCTCCCCCAAACCCATTAATAATATCACTAGTAATATTCCCATCTTTTGCAGAAACAGATTTTGAAGTAGCAAATAATAATAAATAATTAAATTCTAATTTATCTTTTACTATTTCATTTATTTTATTTTCCATTGAAATTCCTTTTTCTTGATATAAATTTTCATTTCCATTTATCAATCTATGTATATTTGTTTTATGCTTATATATTACATATGATCCAATTAAAACAGAAAATAAAAATATTATTTTTTGTTTTGATCCATAAATAGCTAAAACTAAAATTGGCATCATACCTGCTGATATTATTGATGCTAGTGAGATATATCTACTAAAATATACAATCCCAATAAATAGAATTACTAAAATCATCATAACTTTTGGTATCAATACAAAAAATACCCCTGTACTTGTCGCAACTCCCTTTCCTCCTTGAAAATTAAGAAAAACTGAAAATGTATGTCCTAAAATTACAACTATACCTACAATTACAAAATATATTTCAGTCAACCCTAATACTCTTGCAACTAAAACAGGAATACTCCCTTTTAATATATCTACCATCAATACCATAATCCCTATCTTTGTTCCCAATACTCTATATGCGTTTGTTGCTCCCGTATTTTTGCTTCCATGTTCTCTTATATCTATCCCTTTTAATGATTTACCTAATATTATTCCCGTTGGAATACTCCCCATAAAATATGCAAATATTATTACCATTAATTTTATCATTTTCGCATCTCTCCTTTATCTTATTCTTTTATTAAATATTTAATCCTATTTTTTATTGATGGATGTGAGTAAAAAATAAATTCAATAAATTTATTTGGATTTCTAGTTACCAAGTTCTGTTTTTCTAATTTTTTTAAAGCAGATATTAATTCATCTTCATTTCCTAAAACTTTTTTGGCAAATAAATCTGCTTCTTTTTCTCTTTTTCTTGAAAATATATTTTCTATTGTCATCGTTAAAAATTGAAATACACTTAAATAAAATGCTAATTTAAAAATATTTGTGTAATCTAAATAATTTTTTAAATCTATTTTTGAAATTATAAACAATGATATTGCTAGCATTATCAATGATGTTATTAGCGTCTTCAACATATGTCTTTTTTTTAGATGCCCTAACTCATGCAAGTAAACTGCTATAATTTCTTCATCTGTAAAATTATTTACTAAATTATCCGCAATTAAAATTCTTTTTGCTTTTCCAAAACCAGTAAAAAGTGCATTTGCTTTTTTGGTTTCTTTACTTAAATTAAATTTATAAATCCCTTTAATTCTTATCTTATATATACGGTTAATCTTATTTATTTCCTCTTTTATTTTTTTATTTTTTATTTTTGACATTTTATAAAATAAAGGTAGTATAAAAATCGGAGTTAATATTCCAAATATAATATTTAATATTATTACTTACTGAATAATCCCATGGATACAATTCCTAAAGACTTCCTTTCACTTTCTCTTAAAGAGCTAGAAAAAAGAAACCTCAAAGCAAAAAAAGAAAGAGCAGACAGATCTAAAATTAACGATGAAGAAATAGAAAAAAAGTACAAAAAGTACTTAAAAGAAGAAGAAACTATAAAAGCAGTCACCATATTCTTCTCAGACTTAGAAGGTAGATTCCATATGATAGACTACGACAAGAAATATCTTCTAGATGCTAGTAATAACCTTACATTCGACGGCTCTTCAGTTCGAGGCTTTAGCAATGTAAATGAATCAGATTTAAGATTGAAACCTGACTGGGCCTCCTTTTATTGGTTACCAGCCGAAATTTTTGGCCCAGGGAAAATAGCTCTCTTTGCAGACATATATACGAAAGAGAATAAAATACACCC
>JAYEHA010000204.1:7167-14461 GCA_034659335.1 Bacillota bacterium | reverse complement strand
TTAAATTACCGGAAGGCGTAGAAATGTGTATGCCTGGAGATAATATTGAAATGGAAATAGAATTAATAGGACCAATTGCAATAGAGCAAAACGTTAAGTTCTCAATCCGTGAAGGTGGAAGAACAGTGGGTGCTGGATCAGTTATTTCTATTGTTGAATAATTGATAAATGTAACAAGGGTTTTTAAAACTCTTGTTATATAAAAAGAATAATAAAAATTGACAAAACAGTATTGTTATGATAGTGTTAACAAGTGATGTTTAAGATTGAATTGCTATAAGTAATTTTGCTAGGAGGTGTAAGTATGAGAGTTAAAATAACACTTGCATGTGAGGAATGTAATCGCAGGAATTATCACACTTCGAAAAATAAGAAGAATAATCCTGAAAGACTTGAAATGAAAAAGTATTGTAAGTTCTGCAAGAAACATACTAATCACAAGGAAACTAAGTAAGTTGTTGGAGGCGTTTTTATGGCTGTAAAAAGTAAAAGCAAGGCAGGTAATTTTTTTAAGGGAGTTAAATCTGAACTTAAAAGAGTAAGTTGGCCAAATAGAAAGGAATTATATTCGTATACAGTTGTAGTAATAGTTGTATGTGTGGTAGTTGCTTTTGGTATTTGGGTAGCGGATTCCTTTTTTAGATTTGGATTAGAATTCTTATTAAAATAGGAGGAGTTGACGATGGCTGAAGAACTAAAATGGTATGTTGTTCATACGTATTCAGGCCACGAGAAGAAAGTGAAAACGAGTCTGGAATTACTAGTGCTAAACAAAGGTATGGAAGAGTTGATTGCTAAAGTTGTTGTTCCTACTGAAGAGGTTGTAAAGGTTTCTGGCGGCAAGAAAAAAATAGTCGAAAGAAAAATTTTGCCTGGATATGTACTGGTGAAAATGATGGTTACTAATGATTCGTGGTATGTTGTTAGAAATGTAAAAGGTGTATTGGGCTTTGTTGGTCCTGATGCTAAACCTGTTCCTATAACAGACGCTGAAGTTATTAGTATGGGCTTGGAAGAGGGTAAACTTGTTGCTAAAATTGATCTTGAGGTTGGAGAGAAAGTTGAAGTAATTGAAGGGCCTTTTGAAAGTTTTAAAGGTGTTGTTGAAACACTTCATCCAGAGAGAGGAACTGTTATTGTGTTGGTTTCTATGTTTGGAAGAGAAACGCCAGTAGAGTTGGATTTTCATCAAGTAAAGAAATAAATTTTTAAGGAGGTAAGAAGATGGCAAAACAAGTGAAAACAGTAATAAAACTTCAAATTCAAGCTGGAAAGGCAAATCCTGCTCCACCAGTTGGTCCAGCGTTAGGACAACATGGTTTGAATATTATGCAATTTTGTAAAGAGTTTAACTCTAAAACATCGGATCAAGTTGGAATGGTTATTCCGGTAGAAATTTCTGTGTATAGTGATAGAACGTTTTCGTTTATTACAAAGACACCACCGGCTGCAGTATTGATACTAAAAGCTTTAGGACTTGAATCAGGCTCTGGTGATCCGCGTGCTACTAAAGTAGGAACTATTACAGATGCTCAATTAGAAGAAATTGCAAAAACTAAGGAACCAGATTTAAACGCTGCAAGTTTAGAAGCAGCAAAAAGAATGATAGCAGGAACTGCTAGAAGCATGGGTATTGAAGTAGAAAAGTAAAAACCGTTTATTGTGGGAGGAAATTCCGTTTACCACAAAGGAGGAAACATGAAAAAAATATCTAAAAAGAGAAAAGTTATTTTAGAAAAAATTGATAAACAAGAAATTTTTAGTCCTGAAGCAGGAGTAAAGTTATTAAAAGAGTTAGCTACTGCTAATTTTGACGAAAGTGTTGAATTGCACATTAACCTTGGAGTTGATAGTAGACATGCAGATCAACAAGTAAGAGGCGCAATTGTATTACCGCACGGTACTGGAAATGAAACTAAAGTTTTAGTTATTGCAAAAGGCGATAAGGCTGAAGAAGCGAAAAATGCTGGAGCAGATTTTGTTGGTGCTGATGATATGGTTGAAAGAATTCAAACTGAAAATTGGTTTGACTTTGATGTCATTGTTGCAACGCCTGATATGATGGGTAAGATTGGTCGTTTGGGTAGAGTTTTAGGACCTAAGGGTTTAATGCCAAGTCCAAAATCAGGAACGGTAACTTTTGATGTTGCTAATGCTGTAAAAGAAATTAAAGCTGGTAAAGTTGAGTATAGAGTTGAGAAAGCGAATTTAATACATGTAGCTATTGGTAAAGTTTCTTTTGGAGAAAATGAATTGCTAGAAAATTTAAACACAATGATGAGTGCGTTAATCCATGATAGACCTGCTGCGTCAAAAGGTAAATATATCAAAAAGGTTACTATTGCTTCAACAATGGGGCCTGGAATTAAATTAGACGAAACATCATTTTAGTTTGACATATATTATGTATAATGATAATATGTGGATGAAAACGAGTATTGGCTGTAGACAGTAGGTGCGAAAGCTTAATTTCCTACCGAGGTATTAAATAAATTTATTTATGCCTAATTATGCCTTTCTATTTTAAGAAAGGTTTTTTTATATAGTCTATTAGAGTGTGTTAGTTTTATAATTAGTTACATTTTATTATTGAATGAGGAGGTGGACTATGAGTAATAATTTTGAAATAAAGAAAAAGGTAGTTGAAGAAATTAAAGGTAAATTAGAAAAATCTAAATCTGTTGTATTATCTGATTATCACGGATTAAGTGTTATTGAAACTTCAGAATTGAGAAAAAACTTTAGAGACGCAGGTGTTGAATATAAGATATATAAAAACAATTTAGTTAAACTTGCTGTAAAGGGAACTGAATTTGAAGCGTTAACAGAAGATTTGGCAGGCCCAAATGCAATTGCTTTTGGATATGACGATCCTGTTGTACCTGCTAAAGTAATTAAAGATTTTTCAAAGAAAAATGATAAGCTTACTTTAAAAACTGGAGTTATTGAAGGCGAATATTATGGAGCAGAAAAAATGCTTAAAATCGCTGAGATACCGTCTAAAGATCAGTTAATTGTTAAGTTCTTAGGAAGTATTAAATCGCCAGTAAACAATTTCGTTTACTTGTTAAATAATATTAGTGAAAAAATGCAAAGTGAAGAAGCGTAATTTAAAATATTTGGAGGTGTTTATAAATGAATAAACAAGAAATTATTGATGCAATAAAAGCTATGACTGTTTTAGAATTAAATGAATTGGTAGAAGAGTGTGAAGAAGTATTTGGAGTATCTGCAGCGCCTGTAGCTGTAGCTGGTGGAGCGGCACCAGCAGCTGCTGAAGAGCAAACAGAGTTTGATGTAATATTAACTAGTGCAGGAGCTAAAAAAATTGCAGTAATTAAAGAGGTAAGAAAAATTACTGGTTTAGGATTAAAAGAAGCTAAAGCTGTAGTTGATGGTGCACCTGCACCAGTTAAAGAAGGAGTTTCTAAAGAAGAAGCTGAAGAAGTAAAAACTGCATTAGAAGAAGCTGGAGCAAGTGTAGAAGTTAAATAATTTGTTGATTGTTTATTAGGGACTTCAAAATTATTTTGAAGTCCTTTTTTATTAAGCGATTATAACATTATGATTTTTTAATAAAAAGAAATTGACTAAAGTATTTTTGTGTGATATAGTTTCAAAATGCATAAGTATGCTACATTTTGTATTTTTTGAATAAAAGGATGTTTTTTCCTTTATTATAGATAATGAGTGAATGATTGAGGGGTGAGTGTTTGATGCCACAACCTAGAAAACTTGGTAATAAAACTAGGATGTTTTTTTCAGATGTCGATGTAAAAATTGAAAGACCGAATTTGATTCAAATTCAGAAAAAATCGTATGATTGGTTTTTAGAAGAGGGCTTAATGGAAGCTTTTGAAGATATTTCGCCGATAAAAGATTATACCGATAGTCTCATATTGGAGTTTATTGATTATGAATTTGAAGAAGAAACAAAGTATTCGATGTATGAGTGCAAGGATAGAGACGTGACGTATGCTCGCGCTATGTATGCAAAGGTAAGATTTATTAATATGGAAACAGGCGAAGTAAAAGAACAAAGAGTGTTTATGGGAGATTTCCCGAAAATGACTTATAAAGGGACTTTTATTATCAATGGTGCGGAAAGAGTAATTGTTAGTCAATTAGTTAGATCTCCGGCGCCTTATTTTTCGTTAGAATATGATAAAAAGTCTGGTTTAGAGTTGTATTCCGCAACAATCATTCCTAACAGAGGGACATGGCTAGAGTATGAAACAAATGCAAGAAATGTATTTGCAATAAGAATCGATAGAACTAGAAAAATGCCTATAACAGTGTTTTTAAGAGCTATGGGATTAGAAACGGATCAAGAAATTTTTGATATGTTTGGCGAAGATGAAAAAATGTTAAAAACTATTGAGAAAGATAAAACTACTAATAAGGATGAAGCGTTACTTGAGATTTACAAAAAGATTAGACCGGGTGAGCCGCCATCAGTAGATAGTGCGGAGAGTTTATTAAAATCAATGTTTTTTGATCCTAAAAGATATGATTTGGCAAGAGTTGGTAGATATAAATTTAATCAGAAACTAGGAATGGTTGGTAGAATTGTTAATAGGGTAACTGTTAACGATGTTGTCGATTTAGAAACTGGCGAAATTATTTTAGAAAAAGGAAAATCAATTACTAAAGAAACTGCTATAGAAATCGAAAATAGAGGGATTTCTAGGATAGTTATTAAAGGTGATGGAGGAGAAGAAGTAAAAATAATTAGTAATAATTTTATTGATGCTAGTTATTATCTTGATAATGCAAAAGAGCTGCGTTTAAGAGAAAGAGTTTATTATCCAGTATTAAGAGAAATTTTAAATACTTGTGAGACTAAAGAGGAAATAGATAAAGCTGTAAAAGCGAGATATAGAGAGTTAGTTCCTAAGAATTTAATTTTGGCTGATATTTTTGCATCTGTAAATTATGGATTTAATTTAAATCATGGAATAGGTAGGGTTGATGATATTGACCATTTAGGTAATCGTAGAATTAGGGCGGTTGGTGAATTGTTACAAAATCAATTTAGAATTGGTCTTTCAAGAATGGAAAGAGTTATTCGTGAGAGAATGACAATTAAAGATATGGAAGCTATTACGCCGCATAAACTTATAAATATTAAACCTGTTATTGCTGCAATAAATGAATTTTTTGGTAGTTCTCAACTTTCTCAGTTTATGGATCAAACAAATGCATTGTCTGAATTGACTCATAAGAGAAGATTGTCGGCTTTAGGACCTGGTGGATTGTCAAGAGAAAGAGCTGGTTTTGAAGTTCGAGATATACATTATTCGCATTATGGTAGAATGTGTCCTATTGAGACTCCTGAGGGCCCAAATATTGGACTTATTGGAGCGTTAAGTACATTTGCTAAATTAAATCAATATGGATTTATTAGTACTCCGTATATGAAATATGATAAAGTTACGGGGATTATTGAACAGGATAATATAGAATATATTAGTGCTGATATTGAAGATGGAAGTGTTGTAATACCTGCTAATGAACCTGTAGAAAACAATAAATTTGTTAATGATAAAGTAGTTGGAAGAAAATTATCGGATGTTGCTGAATTTAGAATTTCTGATGTTGATTTGGTTGAAATATCACCTCAACAAATGATTTCTGTTTCAACTGCATTAATACCGTTTTTAGAGAATGATGATGCTAACCGTGCGCTCATGGGTGCGAACATGCAGAGACAAGCGGTTCCTTTAATGAGACCTCAAGCTCCTATAATTGGGACTGGATTAGAATATTTAGTTGCTCATGATTCAGGAATGGTGGAGTTAGCAGAAAATGATGGTGTGGTTGACTATGTATCTGCTGATAAAATTGTAATAAAAAAAGATAGTGATGGATCAAAAGAAGTTCACAAATTGATTAAGTTTAGACGCTCAAATCAAGGGACGACGTTAAATCAAAAACCTGTTGTTTCAAAAGGACAAAAGATTAAGGCGGATCATTCATTAACTGGTAGTTATTCTGTTGATAATGGAGAACTTGCTATTGGTACGAACATTATGGTTGGATTTATGACTTGGGATGGTTATAACTTTGAAGATGCTGTTTTAATTAGTGAGAAAATTGTTAAAGAAGATAAATTGACATCTATTCATATTGAAGAGTATGAAATTGAAGCTAGAGACACTAAATTGGGAGCAGAAGAAATAACAAGAGAAATTCCTAATGTCAGTGAAAAAGCTCTTAAGGACTTAGATGAACGTGGAATAATTAGAATCGGAGCAGAAGTTAATCCTGGAGATTTTCTTGTTGGTAAAGTAACTCCTAAAGGAGAAACTGAACTGACTGCTGAAGAAAGACTTTTAAGAGCAATATTTGGTGAAAAAGCAAGAGAGGTTAGAGATAACTCTTTAAAAGTTTCAAATGGACAAAACGGAATTGTTGTTGATGTAAAAGTTTTTGATAGAGAAAATGGTGATGATTTAGCGCCAGGAATAAATACATTAATTAGAGTTTATGTTGCTAAAAAAAGAAAAATTAGAGTTGGGGATAAAATTGCGGGACGTCACGGTAATAAGGGTGTAATTTCACGAATTTTACCAGAGGAAGATATGCCGTTTACTGAAGATGGAATGCCTTTAGAAATTTTGCTTAACCCTCTTGGTGTGCCTTCTCGAATGAATATTGGACAGGTATTAGAAGTTCATCTTGGATTAGTAGCGAAAAAAAGAGATTGGTTAGTGGCGACTGAAGCTTTTGATGGTGCTAAAGAAGATCGGATTATTGAATTGCTAGAAGAGAGTGATCTTCCAGTGGATGGTAAATTACAGCTTAGAGATGGACGAACGGGCGAATTGTTTGACAATAAAGTAACTGTTGGATATATGTATATTTTAAAACTTCACCATTTGGTTGATAATAAATTGCATGCAAGAGCAACAGGACCTTATTCGCTAGTAACGCAACAACCGCTTGGTGGTAAAGCTCAATTCGGTGGACAAAGATTTGGTGAGATGGAAGTTTGGGCTTTAGAAGCTTATGGTGCTGCACATACATTAGAAGAACTATTAACAATTAAATCTGATGATGTGGTTGGACGTGTTAAAGCATATGAAGCTATTGTAAAAGGTGTGAATATTCCAGAACCGGGTATCCCAGAATCCTTTAAAGTATTAGTAAAAGAGTTTCAATCGCTTTGCTTAAAGGTTGAATTAATAAATGATCATAAAGAGGAATTAGTTATAGGTGATGAGTTAGCTGTTACTGAAGATGTACAGGAAGAATATGTTTCTGAGAATGATGATTCTATTGTTGAAGTTGA